>NZ_JBFUIU010000118.1:0-16423 GCF_056401695.1 Variovorax sp. P4_D9 | reverse complement strand
GGTCTTTCAAGACCGGCTCGGTGACGGTCCATTGGCCGTTGTCGTACTTGCTGAAGAAGCAGCTGTGGCGGCCGGTATGGCAGGCGATGCCGGGTTCGTGGCCCTGCTGCGTGACCTTTAGCAGCACCACGTCGTTGTCGCAATCGATCCGGATCTCGTGCACGGTCTGCACGTGGCCGGATTCCTCGCCCTTGAACCAGAGCCTCTTGCGCGAGCGGCTGAAGTACACGGCGCGGCCGGTCTCGGCCGTCTTGGTGAGCGCCTCGCGGTCCATCCAGGCGAACATCAGCACGTCGTTGCTGCCCTGCTCCTGCGCAATCACCGGCACCAGGCCGTTCGCGTCCCATTTCACTTCGTCGAGCCAGTTCATAGCGGGCTATTGTCGGTCACAGGCGCACCGGGATGCCGCGCGCAGCCATCCGAGCCTTGGCCTCGCCGACCGTGAACTCGCCGTAGTGGAAGATGCTGGCCGCCAGCACGGCATCGGCGCCGCCGGTCTGGATGCCGTCGGCCAGGTGCTCGAGGCTGCCGACGCCGCCCGAGGCGATCACCGGCACGCTGACGGCATCGCTCACTGCGCGCGTGAGTTCGAGGTCGAAACCACTCTTGGTGCCGTCGCGGTCCATGCTGGTCAGCAGGATCTCGCCGGCACCGCGGCGCGCCATCTCGACCGCCCACTGCACGGCGTCGAGGCCGGTGTTCTTGCGCCCGCCGTGACTGTAGACGTCCCAGCCGGGCCCGCGTCGCTCGGCGTCCTCGGGCGTGCGCCGCTTGGCGTCGATCGCCACCACGATGCACTGGGCGCCGTACTTCTGGGAGGCGTCCTCGATGACCTGGGGATTGGCGATCGCGGCCGAGTTGAAGCTGGTCTTGTCGGCGCCGGCATTGAGCAGCCGGCGGACGTCCGCCACCGTGCGCACGCCGCCGCCGACGGTCAGCGGAATGAAGACCTGGGACGCCACCGCCTCGATGATCGGCAGGATCAGGTCGCGGCCGTCGCTGGTGGCCGTGATGTCGAGGAAAGTCAGCTCGTCGGCGCCCTGCGCGTTGTAGCGGGCCGCGATCTCGACCGGGTCGCCGGCGTCGCGCAGTTCGACGAAATTGACGCCCTTGACGACGCGGCCGCCGGTGACGTCGAGACAGGGAATGATGCGTTTGGCAAGCATGGTGGGAGGGGAGCGATAGTGTTCAGGCGAGCTTGAGCTGTTGCCAGCCCTGCCAGTGGGCGCCAGGCGCCATCAGCACGGGTTCGTCGATGCGGGCGGCCTCGACGCAGAGCATGTGGCGCCAGCCGTCGTCGGGCAGGTCGTCGAGCCTGGCGGAGAGTTCCGGGCCCGGGTTCCAGACCACGGTCTCGGTGCAGCTCGCGCTTTGCGAGATCTCGAGTGTGCCCGAAGGCTGGACCAGCCGAAGCGGCCGGGCGGGCGCGGCGTAGACGCTGTCGAATTCGGTGCCGAAACCCAGTGCCGGCGCCATCTCGACATGCCGGTCGTCGCGCACCGCATCCCAGCGGTTGGCGCCCTGCAGGCCCTCGAGCCGGACCCGGGTGACATCATCGACCCGCAGGTAGCTGTGGAGGGCGGCCGCGAAGGGCCAGGGGTCGCTGCCCATGTTGTCGATCGACAGTTCGATGCGCAGCGCGTGCGGCGCCAGGGTCACGGCCAGGCGGGCCCGGAACGCATGCGGCCAGTGGGCGCGTGTGGCCGCGTCGTCGCGCAGCGCGAGCACGACGGTGTCGCGCCGGTTGTCGGGCTGCGCCTCGGCCGTCCAGGGGAGATTGCGGGCGAATCCGTGCTTGGGCAGCGAGCCTCGCTGGTTGAATTGCGGCCAGCAGACCGGCACGCCGCCGCGGATCGGGCTGCGGCCGTCGAAGCGGGCCTCGGGGCTCAGGTACAGCCGTTCGACGCCATCGGCGGTCATCCAGGACAACACGTGGGCGCCGTGCAGCGCTAAAGTGCAACTGTCGCCGCCGGGCAGCGCCAGCCGCACGGCCGGCTGGCCACGATAGGCAAGGGCTTGGATGGTCATGGCCCGATTCTAGGTTTGGCTGGCCGTTGCGGTTTTCCGGTCTCAGGTTTGGCGGCACGGATCGCTTCAGAACAACTCGTCACGAGGAGCCTCCATGCGCAGAAAGCTACCACCGGCGGCCTGGATCCTGATCGCGATGCTGATCGGGATCGGCATCGGCTACATGGTCTTCGTCAACTTCCCGGACAAGAAGACCGCCACCGAGATCGCGGGCTACATCTCGATCATGTCCGACGTGTTCCTGCGCCTGATCAAGATGCTGATCGGCCCGCTGGTGTTCTCGACCCTGGTGGTGGGCATCGCCCACATGGGCGACGCCGCCTCGGTCGGGCGGGTCTTCGGCAAGGCCCTGGGCTGGTTCATCACGGCCTCACTGATCTCGCTGGTGCTCGGCCTCATCATGGCCAATCTGCTGCAGCCGGGCCACAACCTGGGGCTGCCGCTGCCCGACATCGGCTCGTCGGCCAATCTCGCGACCTCGAAGTTCACGCTGAAGGATTTCGTCAGCCACGTGGTGCCAAAATCCTTCGTCGAGGCGATGGCCAACAACGAGATCCTGCAGATCGTGGTGTTCTCGATGTTCTTCGGGGTCGCCCTCGCCACGCTCGGCGAGAAGGCGCGAACGCTGATCAACGCCATCGACGAACTCTCGCACGCGATGCTGAAGATCACCGGCTACGTCATGAAGCTGGCGCCGCTGGCGGTGATGGCCGCAATGGCCGCGACGGTGGCGACCAATGGACTCGGCATCCTGCTCAAGTTCGCGGTCTTCATGGGCGGCTTCTACCTGAGCCTGTTCATGCTGTGGGGCTTGCTGGCGCTGGCCGGGCTCGTCTTTCTCGGACCGCGCATCCTGACCCTGCTGAAGCTGATCCGCGAGCCCTTCCTGCTGTCTTTCGCCACCGCCAGTTCCGAGGCGGCATATCCGAAGATCCTCATCGCGCTCGACCGCTTCGGCGTCACGCGCAAGATCTCCAGCTTCGTGATGCCGATGGGCTACTCGTTCAACCTCGACGGCTCGATGATGTACTGCACCTTCGCGGTGCTCTTCATCGCCCAGGCCTACGACATCCCGCTCTCGATCGGCACCCAGATCACCATGCTGCTGATCCTGATGCTGACCTCGAAGGGCATGGCCGGCGTGCCGCGGGCCTCCCTGGTGGTGATCGCCGCGACCCTGAACCAGTTCAACATCCCCGAAGCCGGGCTGCTGCTGATCCTCGGCGTCGACACCTTCCTGGACATGGGCCGATCCGCCACCAATGCGGTGGGCAACTCGATCGCCACGGCGGTGGTCGCCAAGTGGGAGGGCGAGTTGCTCTCCGAGAGCGACGCCGCGGCCAATGCGCGGACCATGGACGCCGAAAGCGACGCCACCCTCGCCCATCCGGCGCACGCCTGAGGTCCGCCATGACAGCCGTCCGGAACCTGGGGACCGCGGCCGTGCTGCTGGGCCTGCTGCTGGGCCCGGCACCCTCCGCGATCGCGCAATCCGACCCGACGCCCGTGGCGCCGGCAGCGCTCAGCGGAACCCTGGCCAAGGCGCGGGGCGCCGGCGCAGTCGTCATTGGCTACCGCGAGTCCTCGGTGCCGTTCTCCTTCCTGTCGCCGCGCAACGAACCGATCGGCTATTCGATCGAGCTGTGCAAGGCGCTGGTCGAGGCCATGAGCGACGCGGTTCACAAGACGCTGGCGATCCAATGGACGCCAGTGACGGCCGAGTCGCGCATCGATGCCGTCGCCAACGGGCAGGTCGACCTCGAATGCGGCTCGACCACCAGCAATCTCGAGCGCCAGAAGCGCGTCGCCTTCTCGCCGACGATTTTCGTCTCGGGCACCCGGCTGCTGGTCAAGAAGGGCTCGCCGATCCAGTCCTTCCGCGACCTGGCCGGCAAGCCGGTGGCCGTGACCCGCGGCACTACCAACGAGAAGACCCTGCGCGATCTGTCGCAGCGCTTCAAGCTGGGCCTGAACCTGCTGGTGTCGCGCGACCACGCCGAATCGTTCGAACTCGTGAAGACCGGCCAAGTGGAAGCCTTCGCGACCGACGAGGTGCTGCTGTACGGCCTGATCGCCCAGGATCGAGCCGGTGCCCAGGGCGCCAGCGCCTACCAGGTGGTCGGCGACTTTCTGTCTTACGACCCCTATGGCGTGATGTACCGCAAGGGCGATCCGCAAATGGCCAAGGTGGTCAACGACACCTTCCAGGCTCTGGCCGAGGATGGCGAGATCGAGCGCCAGTACAAACGCTGGT
Source organism: Variovorax sp. P4_D9 (assembly GCF_056401695.1). NCBI lineage: Bacteria > Pseudomonadati > Pseudomonadota > Betaproteobacteria > Burkholderiales > Comamonadaceae > Variovorax > Variovorax sp. P4_D9. Next base: position 12,141 of record NZ_JBFUIU010000118.1, on the reverse strand, counting down.
TCCTGCGCAAACTGCCGTCCGGAACCAGCCTCGACCTGCCGATGAGCCCGCAGCTCGAGACCCTGATCCAGACGATGGCGGTCAAGGCCGAGTAGCTGCTGCGGTCAGGAGGCGTCGGCGAGTTCGTCGGCGCGCGCCTGGGCAGCGGCGAAATCGAGGTCGCCTGAATAGATCGCACGGCCGCAGATCACGCCCTCGATGCCGTCCGCCTCGACCGCGCACAGCTTGTCGATGTCGGCCATGTTCGAGAGCCCGCCGGAAGCGATCACCGGGATGGTCAGCGCCTGGGCCAGCCGAACCGTGGCGTCGATGTTGATGCCCGACAGCATGCCGTCGCGGCCGATGTCGGTGTAGATGATCGATTCGACGCCGTAGTCCTCGAACTTCTTGCCAAGGTCGGCGACCTCGTGCCCGGTCAGCTTGCTCCAGCCGTCGGTGGCCACCTTGCCGTCCTTGGCGTCCAGGCCGACGATGATGTGGCCACCGAAGGCGCTGCAGGCGTCCTTCAGGAAGCCGGGGTTCTTGACGGCGGCGGTGCCGATGATCACGTAGCGCAGGCCGTCGTCGATGTAGCGCTCGATGGTGTCGAGGTCGCGGATGCCGCCCCCGAGCTGCACCGGGATGTCGTCGCCGACCGCGCGCAGGATCGCCTTGATCGCCGCATGGTTCTGCGGCTTGCCGGCAAAGGCGCCGTTCAGGTCGACCAGGTGCAGCCGGCGTGCGCCGGCTTCGAGCCACTTGCGCGCCATCGCGGCGGGGTCTTCGCTGAAAGTGGTGGACTGGTCCATATCGCCCTGCTTGAGGCGAACGCAGTGGCCATCTTTGAGGTCGATCGCAGGAATGAGGAGCATGGTGGTGCGGGATTGCGTGGCGTACGGAGGGGGACGGGGAGAGTAGACGGGGTAATGCGCGATGGTACCCAACCCGGCAAGCCCAACGAACGCAGGCCCGGGCCGAAGCGTGGAGGCGTTCAGTACGTCAGGGATTCCAGTGGAGGAAGTTTCGATAGAGCTGCAACCCGTGGTCCGCACTCTTCTCCGGGTGGAACTGGGTGGCAAAAATATTATCGCGTGCCAGGGCGGCGGTAAAGCGCTCGCCGTAGTCGGCTTCGCCGGCGCTGTGCGCTGGGTCGGCGGGCTCGGCGTAGAAACTGTGGACGAAATAGAAATAGCTCTGGTCGGGCACGCCGGCCCAGATTGGGTGTGCCCGCGTCTGCAGCACCTGGTTCCAGCCCATCTGAGGCACCTTGAAGCGGCTGCCGTCGGGCTGCAGCCGGCCTTCGAGCTCGAACTTGCGGACGTTGCCGGGGATCAGGCCCAGGCCATCGGTCGGGCCTTCGTCGCTGTGCGAGAGCAGCATCTGCATGCCGACGCAGACGCCGAACAGCGGCTTGCCGGCGGCGGCCTCGAGCACCGATTCAAGCAGGCCCGAGTCGGCCAGCTCGCGCATGCAATCGGGCATCGCGCCCTGCCCCGGCAGCACCACGCGGGTCGCCCGGCGCACCACATCGGGGTCGGAGGTGACGAACACCTCGACGCCGACTTGGTCGGCGGCGTGCTGCACGGCCTGGGAGACGGAGCGCAGGTTGCCCATGCCGTAGTCGACGACGGCGACGGTATTGGAGGTCATGAGAGGGTTCGGCGGCTCAGAGCGAGCCCTTCGTCGAGGGAATGACGCCGGCCGAGCGCGGGTCGAGCTCGAGCGCGGCCCGCAGCGCCCGGGCGAAGGCCTTGAAGACCGTTTCGCACTGGTGGTGCGCATTGACGCCCTTGAGGTTGTCGATGTGCAGGGTCACGAAGGCGTGGTTGGCGAAGCCGTGGAAGAATTCGTAGGTCAGCTGGCTGTCGAATGTGCCGATCATGCCGCTGGTGAAGGGGACGTGCATCACCAGGCCCGGGCGGCCCGAGAAATCGATCACAACACGGCTCAGCGCCTCGTCGAGCGGCACGTAGGCATGCCCATAGCGTCTGATGCCCTTCTTGTCGCCGACCGCCTTGGCCACCGCCTGGCCTAGCGTGATGCCGACATCCTCGACCGTGTGGTGGCCGTCGATGTGGAGGTCGCCCTGGCAGTCGATGTCGAGGTCGATGAGGCCGTGGCGGGCGATCTGGTCGAGCATGTGGTCGAAAAATCCGATGCCGGTCGACAGTTTCGCGCGGCCGGTGCCGTCGAGGTCGACCTTGACGGTGATCCGGGTTTCGGCGGTGTTGCGGGTGACGGAGGCCGAGCGCGCGCCGGCGGCGACGACGGCTTCGGGTGCCAGAGGGGTGTTCATAGTGAGGCTTCGAGGGCGGCGAGCAGCTGCGCGTTCTCGTCGGCGGTTCCGACCGTCAGACGCAGGCAGTTCGCGAGCAATGGGTGCATTTTAGAAACGTTCTTGACCAGCACGCCGCGAGCCTTCATGCCCTCGAAGGTTTTTGCCGCATCGGGCACCCGGCTCAGGATCATGTTGGCCTCGCTCGGCCAGATCTTGACCGCCGGCAGCCGGGCCAACCGCTCGGCCAATTCGGCGCGCTGGCTGCGAATCTCCGCCGCCTGGGCGTCGAACAGCTCGGCGTGCTCGAGCGCGAACAGCGCGCATTCGCAGTTGAGGACGCTGATGTTGTAGGGCGGGCGGACCTTGTCGACCTCCGCCACCAGCGCCGCCGGCCCCATCAGGTAGCCCAGGCGGACCCCGGCGAGGCCGAACTTGCTGAGCGTTCGCATCAGCAGCACGTGGCCGTGGCGTGCCACGCGATCGATGTAGCTGCGGGCCGCGAAGGGCTGGTAGGCCTCGTCGATGACCACCAGCCCGCCCTGCGCGCCCTGCGCTTCGACGATCTTCTCGATCACCGCGTCGTCCCAGAGGTTGGCGGTCGGGTTGTTCGGGTAGGCCAGGAAGACGACGGCCGGCTTCTCGCTGGCGACGGCGTCGAGCATCGCGCCCTCGTCGAGCTCGAAATCGGCGGAAAGCGGCACGCCGACGAAGCGCAGTCCCTGCAGTTGGGCGCTCATCGCGTACATCACGAAACCAGGCACCGGCGCCAGGATCGTGGCGCCAGGCAGGTCACAGGCGATCGCCAGCAGGGAGATCAGCTCGTCCGAGCCGTTGCCGAGTATCAGCGCGAACCCTTCGGGCATGCCGGCATGCGCGGCCAGCGCGCGCTGCAGGTCGGCGCCGCGCTCGCCCGGATAGCGGTTCAGCGCCAGCGCGCCCAGCCGCTGGCCGAGCGCCGCCTGCAGCGCCGGTGGCAGGCCGTGGGGGTTCTCCATGGCATCGAGCTTGATCAGGCCGCGGGCGTCCTGTACCGCATAGGCGTGCATGGACTGGACGTCGGCGCGGATCCGCGCCAATGCGCGGCGGGTGGTGTCGGTGGCGGTCATGTCGAGTTCAGTTGCAGCGAAAGCTGTTGCGCAAGGCGGCCGAGAGCACCAGTTGCACCGGCATGTCGGCTTCGTAGCTGTCGGCGTTGCGCGCCAGTTCGGTTTGATACAGGGAGCGCGCCATCGCGGGCTCGAGCCGGCGGCCGTTGACGCAGAAGAGAGGCCTCTGGCCGGCGCGCTGCTCGGCCTCGTTGGCTTCGCGCAGGCCTTCCATGACGCCGACCAGGTAGTAGTTGGCGTAGAGCTTGCCGTCCTGCTCGTTGGCTTCGAGCGTGCGCAGTTCGCGGATCGACATCGCCTGCGCGATCGACGGAATCGCGATCAGCAGCAGCGCGCAAGCCGCGGCGCTGCGAAGGCCCTGCGCTAGGCGCGCCGGCGCGGCTTGATCAAGACGCATGGGTTTCCTGCAAAGACACTCTCGCCCGCCAGGTCGCGGGTCACGACCGAGCGCGCGCCGACCACGGCGCCATCGCCGATCGTGACGCCCGGCGCGACGAAGCACTCCGCGGCCAGCCAGACGCCGTCGCCGACCCGGATATCGTCCCAGATCAGGGGAAAGCTCGGATCGTTGTAGTCGTGGGTGCCGGTGCAAAGCCACACCCTTTGCGATACGCAGCAGTTCTTGCCGATGCGGACCTCGCCATAGTTGTAGATCTCGACGCCCTCTCCGATCGCGGTGTAGTCGCCGATGTGGAGGTTCCAGGGCATCAGCACCTTGACGCCGGCACTGACCAGCGTGCGCTCGCCGATCTGCGCCCCGAACGAGCGCAGCAGGAAGATCCGCAGCGGCGACAGCGGGCGGCCGCCGATGCGGCTGAACAGAGCCCACACCAGCATCCAGCAGGCGCGCCGCAGCTTCTCGCCGGCGCTCCAGGGGTGCCTGCTGYTGTTCTTGAGATCCATGCCGCCCTGTGTCATGGCCTGGCGTCGCGCAATCGCATTTCGGCCGCCCGCGCGTGCGCCTGCAGGCCTTCGCCGTGCGCCAGTACCGAGGCCACCCGGCCGAGCGACTGGGCGCCCTCCTCGCTGACCTCGATCAGGCTCGATCGCTTCTGGAAATCGTAGACGCCGAGCGGCGAACTGAAGCGCGCCGTGCCGCTGGTGGGCAACACGTGGTTCGGGCCGGCGCAGTAGTCGCCCAGGCTCTCGCTGGTGAAGGCGCCGAGGAAGATGGCGCCGGCGTGCCGCAGCAGCGGCTCCCAGCGGTGCGGTTCGCTGCTGCTGACTTCGAGGTGCTCGGGGGCGATGCGGTTGCTGATCTCGCAGGCTTCTTCCATGCTGCGGGTGTGGATCAGCGCGCCCCGGCCGTTGAGCGAGGCGGCGATGATCCCGGCCCTCGGCATCGCGGGCAGCAGGCGGTCAATTTCCTGTTGCACGCGCTCGATGTAGCCGGCGTCGGGGCAGAGCAGGATGCTCTGCGCGAGCTCGTCGTGCTCGGCCTGGCTGAACAGGTCCATCGCCACCCAGTCGGGCGGCGTGCTGCCGTCGGCCAGCACCAGGATCTCGCTCGGGCCGGCGATCATGTCAATCCCAACGGTGCCGAATACGCGGCGCTTGGCGGCCGCCACGTAGGCGTTGCCTGGTCCGGTGATCTTGTCGACCGCCGGAATCGTCGCCGTGCCGTAGGCCAGCGCCGCCACGGCCTGGGCGCCGCCGATCGTGAAGGCGCGCGTGACGCCCGCGACGTGGGCGGCAGCCAGCACCAGCGGATTCTTCTCGCCGCCCGGCGTGGGAACCACCATGATGATCTCGCCGACGCCGGCCACGTGCGCCGGGATCGCGTTCATCAAGACGCTCGACGGATAGGCGGCCTTGCCGCCCGGAACGTAGATACCGACACGGTCCAGCGGCGTCACCTTCTGGCCCAGAAGCGTGCCGTCGGCATCGCGGTAGCTCCAGCTTTCGCCGCTGGCCTTCTTCTGGGCCTCGTGGTAGCTCCTGACGCGGCTTGCCGCGGCCTCGAGCGCATCCTTCTGCGCCGCCGGCAGAGACTCGAAGGCGGCGCGCAACTCGAGGGCCGTGAGTTCCAGCGCCGGCATGCCGTCGACGTCGAGGCGGTCGAAGCGCCGCGTGTAGTCGAGCACTGCCTTGTCGCCCCGGCACTGCACGTCGGCCAGGATGTCGGCCACCACCTGCTCGATGGCCGCATCCGCTTCGGCGGACCAATGCAGGCGCGCCTTGAACTCGGCCTCGAAGGCGGCCGAAGTGGTGGACAGGCGGGCGGGTGCGGCTTTCAGGTTCATTTCGATGTCGGAATGGCCGATGCGAAGGCATCGACGATGCGGCGAATGGCCTCCTGCTTGAGCTTGAGCGCCGCCTGGTTGACCACCAGCCGGGCGCTGATGTCCATGATGCGCTCGACCTCGACCAGCTGGTTGGCCTTGAGGGTGTTGCCGGTCGAGACCAGGTCGACGATCGCGTCGGCCAGGCCGGTGAGCGGCGCCAGCTCCATGCTGCCATAGAGCTTGATCAGGTCCACGTGCACGCCCTTGCTGGCGAAGAATTCGCGCGCCAAGCCGACGTACTTGGTCGCCACCATGAGGCGCGAGCCCTGCTTCACGGCCGAAGCGTAGTCGTAGTCGGCGCGCACCGCCACGCTCAAGCGGCAGGCCGCAATGCGCAGGTCGAGCGGCTGGTAGAGCCCCTGGTTGCCATGCTCGAGCAGCACGTCGAGCCCGGTCACCCCGAGATCGGCGCCGCCGTACTGCACGTAGGTCGGCACGTCGGAGGCGCGCACCAGCACCACGCGGACATCGGGCCGGGTGGTGTCGAGGATCAGCTTGCGCGACTTCTCGGGGTCCTCGGTCACYTCGATGCCGGCCGCAGCCAGCAGCGGCAGGGTTTCCTCGAAGATCCGGCCCTTCGACAGCGCCAGCGTGATCACGGCTGTACCTCGGCCGCTCCGGCGACCCGCTCGATGTCGGCGCCAAGGCCGCGCAGCTTGCCTTCCATGCGGTCGTAGCCGCGGTCCAGGTGGTAGATGCGGTCGACCAGGGTCTCGCCGTCGGCCACCAGGCCGGCAATCACGAGGCTGGCCGAGGCGCGCAGGTCGGTCGCCATTACGGTGGCGCCGGAGAGCTGAGCGACGCCCTCGATCACCGCCACCTTGCCGTCGGTCTGGATCTTGGCGCCCAGGCGCAGCATCTCGTCGACGTGCATGAAACGGTTCTCGAAGATCGTCTCGGTCACGGTCGAGGTGCCCTCGGCGATCGCATTGAGCGCCATGAACTGGGCCTGCATATCGGTCGGGAAGCCCGGATATTCGGTGGTGCGGAAGCTCTGGGCCTTGAGCCGGCCCTGGCTCTGCACGCGGATGCCGCCGTCGATCGCCGACACCTGGGCGCCGGCTTCGCGCAGCTTCTCGATCACGGCGTCGAGATGGTCGGCCCGGCCATGCTTCAGGAACACGTCGCCGCCGGCCGCGGCCACGGCGCACAGGAAGGTGCCGGCCTCGATCCGGTCGGCGACCACCTGGTGGGTGCAGCCGACGAGCCGCGCCACCCCCTGGATGCGGATGCGGCTGGTGCCATGGCCTTCGATCTTCGCGCCCATGGCGATCAGCATCTCCGCCAGGTCGGCGATCTCGGGCTCCTGGGCGGCGTTCTCGAGAACGGTCTCGCCCTCGGCCAGCGCCGCGGCCATGAGGAAGTTCTCGGTGCCGGTGACGGTCACCATGTCGGTCGTGATGCGGGCGCCATGCAGGCGCTCGCGGCCGCCGCCGATGCGCGCCACCATGTAGCCGTGCTCGACCACGATCTCGGCACCCATGGCCTGCAGGCCCTTGATGTGCTGGTCGACCGGACGCGAACCGATCGCGCAGCCGCCCGGCAGCGAGACCTTGGCCCGGCCGAAGCGAGCCAGCAGCGGACCGAGCGCGAGCACCGAGGCCCGCATCGTCTTGACCAGTTCGTAGGGCGCCTCGGGCACCTCGAGCGATCGCGCATCGATGCGCACCGTGCCGTTGTCATCGCGTTCGGCGCTGACGCCCATGTTGTGGACCAGCTTGAGCATGGTCGCGACATCCTTCAGGCGCGGCACGTTGTGCAGCGTCACCGGACGGTCGGTCAGCAGGGCTGCGCACAACTCGGGCAGCGCCGCGTTCTTGGCGCCGGAAATGAGTACCTCGCCGCGGAGCTTGCGCCCGCCGCGAATCAGGAGTTTGTCCATGAGGAATCCAGCGAAAAATCTAGCGGTTCTGGCCTGCCCACTCGGCAGGCGTGAAGGTTTTCATCGAGAGCGCATGCACTTCGTCGGTGTGCATTTTCGCACCCAGGGTGGCATAGACCCGCTGATGCCGCTGGATGGGGCGCTTGCCCTCGAACTCGGACGAGACGATGGTCGCATACCAGTGGCGGCCATCGCCCTCGAGCGTGATGTGGTCGCAGGCCAGGCCGGCCTCGATGATCGATTGAAGTTCTTCGGCGGTCATGTCAGGGTCTCATCCACGGATTTTGTAGCCGATGCGCAGCAGGTGGACCGCAATGGCGCTCACCACCAGCCAGGCACCGCCGACGATCGCCAGGCTCAGCCAGGGCGACGTATCGCTGACGCCGAAGAAGCCGTACCGGAAGCCATCGATCATGTAGAAGAAGGGGTTCAGGTGGCTCACGGCCTGCCAGAAGGGCGGCAGCGAGCCGATCGAATAGAACACGCCGGACAGGAAGGTCATCGGCATGATCAGGAAGTTCTGGAACACCGCCATCTGGTCGAACTTCTCGGCCCACAGTCCGGCGATCAGGCCCAGCGTGCCCAGGATGGCGGCGCCCAGGAAGGCGAACACCAGGATCCAGAGTGGCGCCACGAAGCCCGGCATGGCGAAGAAGGCGGTCACCACGAACACGCCCAGGCCCACCGCCAGTCCGCGCACGATGGACGATCCGACGTAGGCGAAGAACCAGCCCCAGTGGGACAGCGGCGTCAGCAGCACGAACACCAGGCTGCCCATGATCTTGCTCTGGATGATCGACGACGAACTGTTGGCGAAGGCATTCTGGAGCACGCTCATCATCACCAGTCCGGGCACCAGGAAGGCGGTGTAGCTCACCGTGCCGAAGACCTTGACGTGGTCCTCGAGCACGTGGCCGAAGACCATCAGGTAGAGCACCGCGGTCAGCACCGGGGCGCCGACGGTCTGGAAGCCGACCTTCCAGAAGCGCAGCGTTTCCTTGTAGAGGAGCGCCCGCCACCCGAGCGCATTGATCATCATCTAGCCACCTCCAGCGGCGTCTGCTCGCCCGCCATCAGATCGATGAAGACGTCCTCGAGGTCGGCCTTGCGCATCTCGACGTCCTCGACATCGAGGCCGGCTTCACGGATCGCGGCCAGCAGCTGCTCGACCTCGTGGGCGTTCTGCGCCGGCAGCTGCACGATGCGGCCGGTGATTCGGGCGTGCTGGGCGATCGACCAGGGCAGCAGGCCGTCGGTCTTGAAGCGCAGCACATTGCTGGCGGCCGAGCGCAGCAGTTCGCTGGTGCGATCGAGCGCGATCACGCGGCCCTGCTTGAGCATGGCGATGCGATGGCACAGCGCCTCGGCTTCTTCGAGATAGTGGGTGGTCAGGAGCACCGTGCTGCCCTGCTTGTTGAGCTTGGCCACGAACTGCCACAGTGTCTGGCGCAGCTCGACGTCGACGCCTGCGGTGGGCTCGTCCAGCACGATCACCGGCGGCTTGTGGACCAGCGCCTGCGCGACTAGGACGCGCCGCTTCATGCCGCCGGAGAGCTGGCGCATGTTGGCGTTCGCCTTGTCGGCCAGGCCAAGGCTTTGCAGCAGCTCGTCGATCCAGGCGTCGTTGTTCCGGATACCGAAATAGCCCGACTGGATGCGCAGCGCCTCTCGGACATTGAAGAAAGGGTCGAAGACCAGCTCCTGCGGCACAACGCCGAGATGGCGGCGCGCCTGCGCGTAGTCCTTCTGGACGTCGAATTCATGGACCCGGATGGTGCCGCTGGTCGGCCGGGACAGGCCGGCGAGCATGCTGATCAGGGTGGTCTTGCCGGCGCCGTTCGGGCCCAGCAGGCCGAAGAACTCGCCTTCCTCGATCTGGAACGTCACATCGTCGACGGCTCGGAGCCCAGATTTGCCCTGGTTTCTTTGCTGGCGTGAAGGGGGGTAGGTCTTGAAGACCGATTGGAAGGAGATCGCGGGCATGGGAACCCGCCATTTTATGCGGCAGCCGGTTTTCTAGGGCGCGGCTGGCAAAAGGCCTGCGATTCCGTACAGCGCGGCCAACTCGCGCAAGCGCGCCGGCAGCCCCTTGACCGCGAAGCCGCGGCCCAGCGCGCTGGACTCGCGCCGGCACTCGAGAAGCACCGCCAGCGCCGAGGAGTCGAACTGGACCAGGGCGCTGGCATCGACCACGGTGCCGGTGTCGGTCTGCCCGGCCAGCCCCTGCTGGAGCATGTAAGCGCAGGCAGGCGCTTCGTCGTGCGTCAACTTGGGGGGCAGCACCAACATCGCCGACTCAGCTCTTGCCGTTGTTCTTGTTGCGCGCCTCGAGCGCGGCGATCAGCCCGTCGATGCCCTTGCTGTTGATCTGCTGGGCGAACTGGGTGCGGTAGGTATCCACCAGCCACACGCCCAGCACGTTGATGTTGTAGATCTTCCAGCCGCCGGCCTCACCAGGGGTCTTCTCGAGCCGATAGTCGAGCTGCACCGGGTCGCCGCTGCCCTTGACTTCGGTGCGCACCAGCACTTCCTTGTCATCGGGCGAGCCTCGGAAGGGGCGCACGCTCACGGTCTGGTCGCTGACCTGGTCGAGCGCGCCCGCGTAGGTACGGACCAGCAGGGTCTTGAACTCTTGCTCGAGCCGCTTCTGCTGCTCCGGCGTGGCCTGGCGCCAGGCCGGACCGACGGCCGATGAGGTCATCCGCTGGAAATCCACGTTCGGCATGATCTTGCTGTCGACCAATTGCATGATCTTGCCGACGTCGCCGGCCKTGATCGACTTGTCGGCCTTGATGGTGTCCAGCACGTCCGAAGACAGGCGCTTCACCAGGACATCGGGCGCCTCGTCGGCGGCCCGCGCCGCCGGCGCGTATCCAACCGCAGCGCCCACCAGCAGCAGGCCGGCGAGCGCCAGTCGTCCCAAGGCGCGGCGTTGAAGTTTCTGGTTCATCGATTCAATCCCTTGTATCAAAAGTCGGGCAAACGCCCTGACGGGTTGGAGCCCGCCACACCGGCGGGGTTCCACGGCGGGCACCAGCTGCTGCGATCGAATGCAACGAAGCCGGATCGGGCCCGACCGCCCCCTAGTTGCCGTCGTCGGGCGGATTCCCATCGTGAACTTCACTGCGTCGACGCTGCAGGAAGGCATCACGGGTGAAGGTGTATCGGTCGAGCGCCGCGTCCTCGAGCAACTGGCCCACGCGCAGCAGGTTGGCGCGGATGTCGATCAGGCGCAGAGCGTACATCGAATTGCGCACCGGGATGTCGGCGATGTGATTGACCAGGTCACCCTGCACATCAACCGGCAGCGCCGCAGTGTCGCGTAGGGTCGACGGGCCGAGGAGCGGCAGAACGATGTAGGGGCCCGCCGGAACACCCCAGCGGCCCAGCGTCTGGCCGAAGTCCTCGCTGTGGCGGTCGATGCCGAGCTCGGTGGCCACGTCCAGCACGCCRCCGAGGCCGAAGACCGTGTTGACGTTGACGCGCATGAAGGTCTGGGCACTGTCCTGGAGCTTCAGCTGGGCCACGCTGTTGGCAAAACTCCAGACGTCCGACAGATTGCCGAAGAAGTTGTTCACGCCGGTGCGGATCGGCGAGGGCAGGACCTTGACATAGACCGTCGCGGCCGGCTTCAGCAGCGCGTCGTCGAGCGCGTTGTTGAAGCGATAGACCTGTCGATTGAGCGGCTCCAGCGGGTCCGCGGGGTTGGCGTTCGGGCCGGTCGCACAACCGGCGGCGAGAACGAGGGCGCCAGCGGCAAGTGTCGCACGTACGCGGGTGGCGACACGGGCGCGCGCGGGCGAGCCGTCGAAAGGAGATCGTGGTTTCATTTCTTGTTGTTGGCGGGGACGGGGCCGGACGGAGTGCTTCCTTCTGCCGCCTTGCTGTACAGGAACTGGCTGATCAGATTTTCCAGCACGACGGCTGATTGGGTATCGGTCACGACATCGCCGGCTTGAAGGGTCTTTTCGTCTGCGCCGGCTTCGATGCCGATGTACTGCTCGCCAAGCAGGCCGCTGGTCAGGATCTTGAAGGAACTGTCCTTGGGGAAACTGTAGCGGTTTTGCAGCGCCAGCGTCACGGCCGCCTGGAAAGTCTTGTCGTCGAACGTGACGGATTCGACGCGTCCGACAACCACCCCGGCGCTTTTGACTGCCGTCTGGGCCTTGAGGCCGCCGATGTTGTCGAAGCGCGCGGTCACGTTGTAGGTCTTCTGGAAGTTCAGGCCCAGCAGGTTGGCCGACTGCAGCGCCAGGAAAAGAAGCGCTGCGCCGCCGATCAGCACGAACAGGCCGACCCAGATGTCATTGTTGGAACGTTGCATGTGTTGCACTCTCTCTGAACGTTGGGCCTAGATGCTGAACATCATGGCGGTCAGCATGAAATCGAGTCCGAGGACGGTGAGCGAGGCGACCACCACGGTACGCGTGGTGGCGCGCGACACGCCCTCGGGCGTCGGCTGCGACTGGTAGCCCTGCAGCAGCGCGATGAAGGTCACGGCGACACCGAAGACGAAGCTCTTGACGACGCCGTTGCCGACGTCGCGCCAAACATCGACGCCACCCTGCATCTGGCCCCAGAAGGCCCCGGGGTCGACCCCCAGCATCAGGA
>NZ_JBFUIU010000117.1:0-16663 GCF_056401695.1 Variovorax sp. P4_D9 | reverse complement strand
CGCTCTGGGCCTGCTGGACGATCTGCTCGCCCAGCGGCGTCACCGTGACCTCRCCGGCGCTGCGCTCGAAGAGCTTGACCTCGAKCTCGTCCTCGAGCTTCTTGATCGCCACCGACAGCGTGGGCTGCGAGACGTAGCAGGCTTCCGCGGCCTTGCCGAAATGCCGCTCGCGGGCGACCGCGACGATGTATTTGAGTTCGGTCAACGTCATAGTTTTCGTCAATTATGCGCAAGGGGCGCATCGCGTGCGCCGAACACCGGTGGGTTGGCCCTCAGGCCTTGAGGTATTCGGCCTTGCTGCCGAGCCAGCGGTCGACATGTCGGGCGGCGAATTCCGGATGCCGGTCGAGCATCTGCGGCGCCAGTTCGCGGGCCCAGTCGAGCAGCATGACGTCGGTGCTGAGGTCGGCGAAGCGGAGCAGCGGCGCGCCCGACTGGCGGGCGCCGAGGAATTCGCCGGGACCGCGGATCTCGAGGTCGCGACGGGCGATCTCGAAGCCATCGGCGGTCTCGGCCATGGCCTTGAGCCGCGCCCGCGCGGTCTCGCCGACCCGGCCGCCTTCGTTCGGCGCGTACAGCAGCACGCAGGCCGAGGCCGCGGCGCCGCGGCCGACCCGGCCGCGTAGCTGGTGCAGCTGCGACAGCCCGAAGCGCTCGGCATGTTCGATCACCATCAACGAGGCGTTGGGCACGTCGACCCCGACCTCGATCACCGTGGTGCTGACCAGCACCTGCAGCTTGTTGGCCGTGAAGCTTTCCATCACCGCCTGCTTCTCGGCGGTCGGCATGCGCGAATGCAGCAGGCCGACGCCGACCCGGTCGCCCAGCGCATCGGCCAGTTCGTCTCGGGTCTCGGTGGCGTTGCGCAGGTCGACCGCTTCGCTCTCCTCGATCAGCGGGCAGACCCAGTAGACCTGCCGGCCCTGCTGCAGCTGGGCCTGGATCCGGTCGATGACCTCGTCGCGACGGTGCTCGGCCACCAGCTTGGTGACGATCGGCGTGCGGCCCGGCGGCAATTCGTCGAGCGTGGAGACGTCGAGGTCGGCGTAGTAGCTCATCGCCAGCGTGCGCGGGATCGGCGTCGCGCTCATCATCAGCAGATGCGGTTCGAGCTCGCCGACGGCCTTGCCGCGCAGCGCCAGTCGCTGGGCGACGCCGAAGCGGTGCTGCTCGTCGATGATCGCCAGCGCGAGCTGCTTGAAGCGCACCTTCTCGGAGATCACCGCGTGGGTGCCGATCACCAGCGCCGCCTCGCCGCTCTCGACCGCGGCCGCCATCGTGTCGCGCTCCTTCTTCTTCTGGCTGCCCGTGAGCCAGGCCACGCGCAGGCCGCGCTCAGCCAAGAGCGGATCGAGCCAGCCGACCAGCTTTCCGAAGTGCTGGGCGGCGAGGATCTCGGTCGGCGCCATCAGCGCGCACTGGTGGCCGGCATCGATGCAGCGCGCCGCCGCCAGCGCCGCCACCACGGTCTTGCCGGAACCGACGTCACCCTGAAGCAGCCGGTGCATCGGCAATGGGCGCGCCAGGTCGCGCGTGATCTCATCGCCGACGCGCTGCTGCGCGCCCGTCAGCGCGAAGGGCAGCGCGGCCAGCAATTCGCGGTGCAGCGGCGCGTCGGAGGCTGCGGCGTCCAGCACCGGCGCCCGCTGCGCCGCCCGGGCCCGCCGCGCCTGCAGCTGCGACAGCTGCTGCGCAAGCAGTTCGTCGGCCTTGAGCCGCTGCCAGGCCGGATGGCTGTGGTCCTCGAGCGTCGCCATCGACACGTCGGGCGCGGGATAGTGGAGGAAGCTCAGCGCCCGGCGCAGGTCCCAGGCCCCGTGCGGCGCGGCGCCCGCGGGCAGGGTCTCGTCGAGCACCGCCCGCGCCAGGCCCGAGCGCACCTCGCGCCGCAGCACCGGCTGGGCCAGCCCGGCAATGGTCGAATAGACCGGCGTCAGGGCCTCCGGCAGCTGGGTGCCCGCGGCCTTCACGGCCGGGTGCATCATCTGCCGCCCGATGAAGCCGCCGCGCACCTCGCCGCGCACCCGCACCCGGGCGCCCACGGCCAGTTGCTTCTGCTGCGAGGGGTAGAAATTGAAGAAGCGCAGCTGGCAGGTGTCGCTGCCGTCGTCCACGGTCACGATCAGCTGGCGCCGCGGGCGGAACACCACCTCGCTGTCGGTGACCACGGCCTCGATCTGCGCCATCTCGCCGTCGCGCACGTCGGCCAGCTGCACGATGCGGGTCTCGTCCTCGTAGCGCATCGGCAGGTAGAGCGCGAAGTCGATGTCGCGCACCAGGCCGAGCTTTTGCAGCGCCCGCTGCACCACGCTGAGCCCGGCGCCGGGCACGGGCGCGGCAACGGGCTTTTCGGCGGGAAGGGACTTGGACGCGGCGGGCATGGGACAATTCTGCCCGGCTCTTCGCCTCCGCCTTTCCCATGCCTCCTTGGCACGGGCCCGTCCGGCCCTCAAGTACCATGCGCGCCTTCACGCTTTCCGATTTCGATTTCGACCTGCCGCCCGACCTGGTGGCCCAGCATCCCGCCGCCGAACGCAGTGCCTCGCGCCTGCTCGACGGCACCGGCCCGACGCCGGTCGACCGCATCTTCAACCAACTGCCTTCGCTGCTGCGGCCCGGCGACCTGCTGGTGTCCAACGACACGCGAGTGGTCAAGGCGCGGCTTTTCGGCGAGAAGCCCACCGGCGGCAAGCTCGAGCTGCTGGTCGAGCGCGTGCTGCAGGGCGCCGAGGTGGTGGCCCACATGAAGGTCAGCAAGAAGCCGCCGCCCGGCACCACGCTGGCGATGACGGGCGGCTTCACGGCCACGCTGCTGGGCCGCTGGCCCGAGGAGGACGGCGCGCTGTTCCGCTTCCGATTCGACAGCCCGGCAGGCGAAGACCCGTACGCACTGATGGCGCGCTGTGGCCACGTGCCGCTGCCGCCCTACATCACGCACACCGATTCGGCCGACGACGAAAGCCGCTACCAGACCGTGTTCGCGCGCGTGCCCGGCGCGGTGGCCGCGCCGACCGCAGCGCTGCATTTCGACGACGTGCTGCTGTCCGAACTCGAGGCCCGCGGCGTGCGGCGCGCCAGCGTCACGCTGCACGTGGGCGCCGGCACCTTCCAGCCCGTGAAGACCGAGAACATCGCCGAGCACTCCATGCATGCCGAGCGCTACGAGGTGCCCGAGGCGACCCGGCGCGCCATCGCCGAGTGCAAGGCGCGCGGCGGCCGCGTGGTCGCGGTCGGCACGACCACGGTACGCACCCTCGAGAGCTGGGCCAAGAGCGGCGAGGCCAGCGGCGACACCCGCATCTTCATCACGCCGGGCTTCGACTTCGCGCACGTCGACCTGCTGGTCACCAATTTCCACCTGCCCAAGAGCACGCTGATGATGCTGGTCAGCGCCTTCGCCGGCTACGAGCGCGTGATGGCGCTCTACACCCATGCGATTCGCGAGCGCTACCGTTTCTTCAGCTACGGCGACGCCATGCTGCTCGCACGAACCCCTTCCACATCATGCTGAACTTCGAACTCCTCGCCACCGACCCGCAAAGCCACGCGCGCCGCGGCACGCTCACGCTGAACCACGGCGTGGTGCAGACCCCGATCTTCATGCCCGTGGGCACCTATGGCACGGTCAAGGGCGTGATGCCGCGCAGCCTGCACGAGATGGGCGCGCAGATCATCCTCGGCAACACCTTCCACCTGTGGATGCGGCCCGGCCTCGACGTCATGTCGGCCTTCGGCGGCCTGCATCAGTTCGAAAAGTGGGACAAGCCGATCCTCACGGACTCGGGCGGCTTCCAGGTCTGGTCGCTCGGCGCGATGCGCAAGATCAGCGAGGAAGGCGTGAAGTTCGCGTCGCCGGTCAACGGCGACAAGCTGTTCCTCACGCCCGAGGTCTCGATGCAGATCCAGACCATCCTCAACAGCGACATCGTGATGCAGTTCGACGAGTGCACGCCCTACGACGTCGACGGCCACGTGACGACCGAGGCCGAAGCCCGCCAATCGATGGAACTCAGCCTGCGCTGGGCCAAGCGCTGCCAATCGGAGTTCTCGAGGCTCGAGAACCCGAACGCGCTGTTCGGCATCGTCCAGGGCGGGATGTTCGAGAAGCTGCGCGAGGAGTCGCTGGCGCAGCTGGTCGAGATGGACTTCCCGGGTTACGCGATCGGCGGCGTCAGTGTCGGCGAACCCAAGGACGAGATGCTCCGCATCATGGCCCACACGCCGCACCGGCTTCCGGCCCACAAGCCGCGCTACCTGATGGGCGTGGGCACGCCCGAGGACCTGGTGGAGGGCGTGGCCCAGGGCGTCGACATGTTCGACTGCGTGATGCCGACCCGCAACGCGCGCAATGGCACCTTGTTCTCGCGCTACGGCGACCTCAAGATGCGCAACGCGCGCCACAAGAGCGACCCGCAGCCGATCGATGCCAGCTGCAGCTGCCATGCCTGCGCGGGCGCCTCGGGCGTGCCGTGGGAAGCGGGCGGCCGCGATGGCTTCAGCCGCGCCTACCTGCATCACCTCGACCGCTGCGGCGAGATGCTGGGGCCGATGCTGACCACCGTCCACAACCTGCACTACTACCTGAACCTGATGCGCGAGATCCGCGAGGCGCTCGAGGCGGGATCCTTCGCCGAGTTCCGCGCCCGTTTCAAGGCGGATCGGGCGCGCGGGATCTAGGCCGAGCGCAGCGTCCAGGACCCCGAGAGGGTCTCGCCCGGCGCCAGCACCGTGCCGCCGATCTCATCGGAACGATGGCGGTCCGACAAGTTGATCGCATCGGTGCACTGGCTCACCGGTTCGGCGCAGAAATGGTCGCCGCCACGCGGGCAATACACGACGAAGAAGTCCAGCGGCGAATCGGCCGCCAGCACCAGGGCGCGCCCGGCATCGGGCCACTCGACGCGGGCCTCGCGCTGCCAGCCCGTGAAGTTGTTATCGAGGTCGAGTTCCGACAGCGCCACGCCGTCGCGCAGCCGCGCCACCTCGGCAGTCGGCTCGAGCGCCACCGGCATCATGTCGGCATCGGCGCGCCACATGGCGGCGGTGTCGGTCCGCAGCCGCGTCCCGGGGCGGCGCGGAAAGTACGGGTGATGGCCGATGCCGGCGGGCATCGGCGCCGTGTCGCAGTTGGTCAGCGCCAACGTGCAGCAAAGCCCCGACGGATCGAGCTCGAAGCGCTGCGAGGCCTCGAAGTCCCACGGCCATTGGTCGTCGGCCTCGAAGGCCAGCGTGAGGCGGGCCTGCGTTGGCCCGGACTCGGCCACGCGCCAGGACCGGAGCCACCCGAGACCGTGCAGCGCGTGCTTGCCGGAGGGCCCCGCCGGGTGCGCCGCGGCGATCGCGATGTCGCGGCCGGCGAAGCGCGCGCGGCTGTCGCGGATGCGGTTGCACCACGGCATCAGCGGAAAGCTGCCCGTCGCGAAGGGATCGCCGCGCGCGAGGTCCTCGGCGGAGGCCGGCCGCAGCCAGTCGAGCCGCTCACCCCCGCGCTGCTCGTGCAGAGCCGCGATTGCGCCGCCGACCCGCGGGGCCAGCAGCAGGCGCATCGGGCCGGCTGCAAGTTCCACCAAACCTTCCGGGCCGGCTGGGTGTGTCTGGTCTGCGCTCATTCGAATGGCATCCCGTCAGCGTTGCGATCGCGGGGATTCTCGTTCACACCGGTGGCGAGCGGCACGGCGGACCCTCAGAATTTGCGCATGACCTCATCGACCTCCCCTGCGCCGTCCGCCATCTATCCTTCGCTGGCCGGGGCGCACCGTCTTCATCTCAGGCGGCGCCTCCGGCATCGGCGGGAGCCTGGTGCGCGCCTTCAGTTCTTCGCCGTCCAGGCGGTGGCCGACGACATGCGCGCGCTCGGCGCGCGGCTCGATCATCAACTTCGGCTCGATCAGCTGGATGATCAGGGGCGCCGGCTACCCGGTCTACCAAGCCTGCAAGTCGGCCGCGCGCGGACTCATGCGCTTGCTGGCGCGCGACCTCAATAAGGCCAACATCCGGTTCAACACGATCGTGCCGGGCTGGGTCATGACCGAGCGCCAGCTGCGGCTCTGGGTCAAGCCCGAATCAGCCGCCGAGATCGACGCCGGCCAATGCCTGCCGGGCCGCGTGATGGCCGAGGCCATCGCCAGCATGGCCTTGTTCCTGGCCGCCGACGATTCGAAGATACGCACCGCCCAGGACTACGTGGTGGACGCCGGCTGGACCTGAAGCGGCCCGGGCAGGGGCGCGTGCGGCGCAGCACCCGGATCCGCCGCCGTGCCGCAGGCGTGGCAGAACTTGGCGAAGGCGCTCTTGCGGGCGTCGCAGGCGCGGCAATGGTCGAACAGGCCGATGCCGCAGTGCGGGCAGAAGTCGATCTCGGCGCTCTTGAGGTCCACCGGACGCTCGCAGCCCGGGCACACGCTCTTGGCCAGCCGCGCCAACGCCGTGTCGTAGCTCAGCTCGTTGCGGCGCACCGTCTCGGGCTGGGCCTCTGCCAGCTTCTGCCGCGCCAGGTAGCGATTGAGCGCCAGGATCGCGTAGCGCCCAACCAGCACCGTCACCACGATGCCCACCGCATAGCGGACATAGCCGCCGTAGCTCGGCAGGTACGGCACCAGCTCGACGAAGAAAGCAAACAGCGCGAAGTAGATGAAACCCCAGACGAAGGGCCACCAGGTGCTCTTGCGCTTCTTCGCGAACAGCCAGCCCGCGATGACCAGCAAGGGCAGCGTGAGGGCCAGCCGGTACAGGAACACGCGCAATTCGACCTTGCGGTTCTCGGCCTCGAGCCGTTTGCGCGCCGCCTCCTCGAGCAACGCGAGCTGCTGCTGGGCCCGCTGCCGCGACTGCCGGGCATCGAGCGCGATCTGCCGCTGCGCCACCACGTTGTGCTCGGCCTCGTCCTCCTTCGCCTTCAGGGCATCGAGCGCCYGGGTGCGGCCGATCAGCTCGGTGTCCTGATCGGGCTGGGCGGTGGCGCGGCGGGTGGCGAGCCAGTTGCCGAAGGTCTCGCGCGCGGCCCTGCTGGCCTGCTGCGCGGTGACTAGCTTGAGATCGGCCTGCTCGCGCTCGCGCGCGGCCTGCTGCTCGCTGCGCTCGGCCTCGCGCACCGTGTTGCGCAGCGGGTCGGCCGCCGCCCGGTCGATGAAGTCGTCGAGCTCGATCCGGTGCTCGACCCGCGGCAGGTCGCCGACGACCGTGCTACCGAGCCCGACCAGGAAGCTGGCGAACACAATCGCCACCACCCAGAGGCCGCGGCGAAACCACTTTTCGGACAGGCGCAGTGCCTTGCTCATTGCATTCTTCCTCTAGAGACGTTGTTGTGCTGTTTGCCGGCGACCGATTCTGGACGACCGCGGGACCGGCTTCGGGAGTCATCGGGAACACGAACACGCCGGCCACGATCACGGTCGCGGTCACCAGGGCCGTCTGCAGCACCACCTTCACCCCACCATGCTGCCGGCGGGAAACGCGCTCCCGGTACTCGCGCTCGTAGGGGCCGAAATTGGTGGGCCCGCGCATCACCACGAGATCCCGGCCGGCACGACGATGTGGATGCACACCGCACAGGCCGCAACCAGAAAAGTGAGCAGGTACTGCTTCATGGGATCCTCGCGTGCAGGGAGTGAAAGTGCGCGGATCATGGTCCGCCCCCTCGCCGCCTGAAGCGCATTCGTTCCGTGGTCGCGATACCCTGCGCTGCCGGTATCGCTACTCGATACTCAGCGGCGTCCGGCGACCCGCCAGCAGGTCCGCGCGCGTGAAGGGCCGCTCGATCCCGGACAGCCGAACGGCGATCACTTCGAGCAGACCCTGGGTCGGCGCCGGCGTACCGGGCCGCAGGAAGAACATCGGGGTGGCCAGGCTCAGCAGCACCAGCGTCCAGCTGACGCGCGGATGCGGCAGGCGATGCTGCCACCAGAGGAAAGTGGCGCTGACCGCCGCGCCGAGCGCATAACCGGCGACCACCTCCGACATCGAATGGGCATCGAGCGCCAGCCGGGTCAGGCCGATGAAGGCGGCAAGCAGCCATCCGCACACCGCCGCTGCGACCCGCACGGGATGCTCCCAGCGCGAGACTGCCAGCCAGCAAGCCACCGGCCAGACGCTGGCCGCGATCGCCGTGTGGCCGCTGAAGCCGGTGAAGTCGAGCCTGGCGCTGCCGATGCCCCAGCCGAGGAAGGCGATCTTCGAAGTGGCGATCAGGCTGCCGCCAAAACCGAACAGCAGCATCCACAGCAGCGCCAGCTGTCGGGTCGGACTGCGGATGCCCAGCCAGACCGCGATCCAGAGCGCGGCGGGCAGCAGGAAGCCGCTATCACCCAGCCAGGTGAGCGCGTGCAGGATTTCGCGGGGGCTGGGCATCGATCGGGCCTCAGGTGCCGAGGAGCACGCTCACGCGCTGCTGCAGGGTCTCGGGTTGCACTTCGGCGCGGGACATTGCAGAGCCGACGCGGAGCCCCACGCGGCTGAAGAAGCCGCGCCGGAACGGCCGCACCATGGCGATGTTCTGGCCGCCGCGCGCTTCGATCCGGCTGAAGTACGAACCCCAGAGGTTGGTCAGCGCCATCGGGACAACCGGCGGCTCGATGCCGCTGGCGCGGGCGGCCTCGAGGATCTTCATCACGCCGCCCTTGAAGGGCTGCAGGCTGCCGTCGCGAGTGATCGCGCCTTCGGGAAAGATGGCGAGCAGGTCGCCGTCGCGTAGCACCTGCACGGCGTCGGCGAAAGCCCGCTTGTAGGCGGCCGGATCCTCTTTCTGCGGCGCGATCGGGATCGCCTTGGCCAGGCGGAACAACCCGCCGAGCACCGGCACGCGGAAGATCCGATGGTCCATGATGAAGCGGATCGGGCGCGGGCTGGCGGCCATAAGCAGCACCGCGTCGATGAAGCTCACGTGGTTGCAGACCAGCACCGCCGGCCCCTCGGCCGGAATGTGCTCCTGGCCCCGGATGTCGAAGCGATAGACGAAGTGCGACAGCACCCAGGCCACGAAGCGCAGCAGGTATTCGGGGACCAACATGAAGATGTAGAAAGCGACCAACGCGTTGGCGATGCCGGTGAAAAGGAAGATCTGGGGAATCGTGAAGCCCCCCTTCAGCAACGCCCCGGCGATGACCGAGCTGGCGATCATGAAGAGCGCATTCAGGATGTTGTTGGCTGCGATGATACGGGCCCGGTGGGTGGGCTGGCTGCGCATCTGGATCAGCGCGTACATCGGCACGCTGTAGAGCCCGGCGAACAGCGACAGCAGGCCCAGGTCGGCCATCACGCGCCAGTGCGCCGGCTGGGCCGTGAACGCGCCGGGCCCCATCTGCGCCCCGGCCGGCAGCCCGCGCGAGGCGAAGTACAGGTCGATCGCGAACACGCTCATGCCGATCGCGCCCAGCGGCACCAGGCCGATCTCGACCTGGCGCCGGCTCAGCGTCTCGCACAACAGCGAGCCGACGCCGATGCCGACCGAGAACACCACCARCAGCAGCGAGGCCACCTGCTCGTCGCCGTGCAGCACCTCCTTGGCGAAGCTTGGGAACTGGGCCAGGAAGACGGCGCCGAAGAACCACATCCAAGAGATGCCCAGCAGCGAGCGGAACACCACCACGTTGCCGTGCGCGAGCTTCAGGTTGCGCCAGGTCTCGCTGACCGGATTCCAGTTGATCGCCAGGCCCGGGTCGGTGGCCGGGGCCGGCGGGATCGCCTGCGCCACCGCACGTCCGGCCACGGCCAGCAGCAGGCAGGCGACGGCGACGGTGGCATGTCCGATCTGCGGCAGGGCCACCAGCAGGCCGCCCGCGACCTGGCCCAGCAGGATGGCGACGAACGTGCCCATCTCGACCATGCCGTTGCCGCCGGTGAGCTCGCGCGGCGCCAGCACCTGCGGCAGATAGGCGAACTTGACCGGACCGAACAGGGTCGAGTGCAGCCCCATCAGGAACACGCAGCCGAGCAGCACCGCCGCGTCCGCCCGCAGGAAGCCCCAGGCGGCGATCGCCATGATCGCGATCTCGAGGTTCTTGACGAAGCGGATCATCTTCGTCTTGTCGTGCTTGTCGGTGAGCTGCCCGGCGGTGGCCGAGAACAACAGGAAGGGCAGGATGAACAGCGCGCCAATCGCCAAGCCCGCCATCGCCGGTGGCATCCAGCTCAGCTGCAGCTGGTAGGTCACCATTACCGTGAAAGCGAACTTGAACAGGTTGTCGTTGGCCGCGCCAGCGAACTGGGTCCAGAAGAAGGGCGCGAAGCGCCGCTGCCGCAGCAGCGTGAACTGGTTGGCGTGCGACGGCCCCTCGGGCTGGCTGGCGGATGCGGCTTCGGTGGTGGGTGTCATCATTCAGGTGGAGGCAGCGGACAGTGCTCAGTCAGTTGAGGACAGAGCAAAACTGCTGCGCAGTTTCTTGATCTGTCCCGCAAGGTCTCAGGCAGTCAGCGGGGCGCCGTGAGGATTGTGCCGCAGCGCCTGCCTCCCCATCGCCTGCAAGGCGTGCAGCACCGGAAGCGCCGCCAGGGCCGCCGTCACGTGCTTGAGGCTGTGGCCCGACACCAGCTGGTGCGTCGCAGCGTAGATCGCGGGGTCGGCCAGCTCGAACAGCTTGGCCAGCGCATAGAAGAACAGCACCCCGCCGAGCCTGAGGCCGATGGCGCCGGCCACCGGCCGGGCCAGCGCCAGCGCGAGCACCAGCGCCATGCCGCCGAACTGCAGCACCGCCCACGGCCAGGCGTTGCCTGTGGCATGGCAGACGGCCGCGGCCAGCAGCCCGCCGGCCAGCGTGAACCAGGCGGCCGGCCAGCCGGCGCGGGCGCTGACCCGCTCGCAGACCGCGAAGCCGATCAGCCCCGCGAAGGCCACCGCCATGCCGGCCCGATCCGCGGCCAGCCGGAGGTCGTCGGGCTGCAGATGGTAGAAGACCGAGCCGAGCGCCGTGAGGACCAGGCCGGCGAAGAACATCCAGGCGCAATCCAGCGCATTGACCGGCGCCAGCGGGACCGCCTGGGGCAGCGGCGCGCCATCCTGCAGCTGGTCGTGGGCACGGTCCAGCCGGTGCAGGCAGCGCAGGCCCCAGATGCCCAGCACGGCGAATGGCAGGTTGCTCAACACGTTCATGGCGTTCGGCAGCGCGCGCCAGGAATGGCTGTCTGCAAAGGCGCCGCCGCCCGGCGCGGGAACCGAGGGACCGAGCACCGCCGCGGCGACCAGCAGCACGGCGAGCGCCAGCAGGGATTGTTCACGGCGGGAGAGGGACGGCAGGGACATGGCACGCTCCGATGGGTGGCTCGACGAGCTGGAATCTAGGTTGTCAACCCTTCGGACAGCATCGAGAATCGATACGGAGCACTTTTTCACCACCTCGGGTATCACTCCGCAATACTCCCTCCCGCCATGAGTACCACCGTCGACCTGGTCAATGCCCTCAAGAACGAACTCAAGTCCGCCCACATGACCTATGCCGACCTGGCCAAGGCGCTCGACATGGCGGAGTCCAGCGTCAAGCGGATGCTGGCCAAGGGTGACATGCCGCTGACCCGGGTCGACGCCATTTGCCGGGCCCTCAAGATCGACTTCGCCGAGCTGGCGCGCCGGGTGGCGGACGCGCAGCCCCTGCTCAAGGAGCTCACGCTCGAGCAGGAGAAGGCGGTGGTCAAGGACAAGAAGCTGCTGCTGCTGGCGATCTGCGTGCTGAGCCAATGGACGCTGGAGCAGATCGTCGGCGCCTACCGCATCACCGAGGCCGAATGCATCGGCTACCTGGCACAGCTGGACCGGATCGGCATCATCGAGCTGCGGCCGCTGAACCGCTACCGCCTCAAGCTGGCCAAGACCTTCCGCTGGCGCCCGCACGGGCCGGTGATGGATTTCTTCCGCGAGAACGTGGTGCTCGACTACTACCGCGGTGGCTTCGACGGCCCGGCCGAGGGCCTGCTGCTGGTGCACGGATCGATCAGCAAGTCGCTGGCGCCGGCCTTCCTCGACCGGCTGCAGCGGGTGGCGCAGGACTTTGCGCAGCAGCACCAGACGGACCAGAAACTGACGCCCAAGGAACGCGAGGGCTACACCTTGCTGCTGGGCATGCGCAACTGGGAGTTCGAGCTGTTCACCCGCCTGCGCCGGGCCTGAACAACACGGAAACCGGTTTCCTCTATAAAATCTGGCCAGCAGAAAAGCGGACGCTTCCGTCCCACCGATGGCGCAATCTCCCATGAACGCTCAGGTGAACCGCCAGAATCACGGTTCAAGCACTGCCTCAACGTAATCAATCGCCGACTGGAGAGTCACCACACCCAGTGGTGCACCGAAGGAGCAAACCCGTTGCCAGTGGCAGCGAGGTGAATCTCTCAGGTAACAGAGACAGGGGGAGCGGCAGTCTGAACCCCGGGTCTTGCCGCTTTTTACAGTAAGCGCTAACGCCCGCCGTTCATGCCCTCCCAAAAGGATACGGACATGCGCGTGGTTGTACTTGGCGCCGGCTTGCTCGGAGTGACCTCGGCCTACTATCTTCAACAACTCGGACACGAAGTGATCGTGGTCGACCGCCATGCGACGCCGGCGGCCAAGGCACGCGGCCTGGCGACCGCCGCACAGCCGCCTTCAGCGCATGCCGCATCGCCGCGGCGCGGCAAGAAGGTGTCCAGGCTGTGCAAGGGCATCCGTCGCGGCCTTGCCAGGCTGATGGACCGGGCGGTCGGCACGCCGGCCAAGCGCGACCCCCTCGATCAACTCGTGCGCCTGGCCGCGTACAGCCGCAAGAGCGCGCGCGCCTTGCGCGACGAAGCCGGTGTGCCCCAGGGCGGCTCGCGCTCGGCCGGCATGATGAATATCTACACCGATCCCGAGGCCTTCCGGGTCCGGATGGCCGGCGCCACGCACTGGTCCGGGCTCGGCTGCGAGGAACGGCTGCTGTCGGCCGACGAAGCCATCGACCTGGAGCCGGCGCTGAAGGCAATGCGCGGCAGGCTGGCCGGCGCGACCTACGCGCAGGAGGACCCCGGCCGCGATCCGGCGCAATTCGCCGCCAGCCTGGTGTTCCTGTGCCGCGCCGCCGGCGTGCGCTTCATGACCCGCCACACCGTGGTCTCGCTGAAGGAACGGGGCGGCCGCATCGACCATGTCGAATTGCTCGATGCCGCCGGCCGGCCGACCACCCTGAGAGGCCAAGCCTACGTGCTGGCGCTGGGCGCATCGAGCGTGCCGCACGCCGAAGACCTGGGCATCGACATGCCGCTGCGCTTCATGCGCGAATACATCGTCACGATGCCGATCCTGAACCCTTCGCTGACGCCGCGCATGCCCTTGTGCGACCGCCAGGGCAAGCTGCGCATCTCGCGGATCGAGACGCCGGCCGGCGACCAGCTGCGGATCCAGGCCGTCGTGCGGGCCGGGCTCGACGAAGAGGCCGAGCCCGACTCGGACCGCTTCCGGGCGATCGTGCGCCGCACCGAGATGCTGCTGCCCGGCGTCGCCGACGCCACCCGGGCCAGCTTCGATACCGCCATGCACGCAGCCAGCACCACCCGGCTGCCGATAATCGGCAAGACCCGGCTCCCCAACCTGTTCCTGAACACCGCACCCGGCACCCGAAGCTGGGTCCATGCCTGCGGCGCGGGCAAGTCGATCGCCCGCATCGTCAGCGGCCTCCGGCCCGAGCTCGACTTCGCCTTCAGGCGCCCCTGAGCGCTACAATCCGCCCACTGCAGGAGAGCGGGCCCACGGGCCCCACCGAAGGCGCAAACTCCCATAAACGCTCAGGTCGGCCCACGCGATGGGCTCGTACTGCAGTTCACAGTCAGAGCCGTCTGGAGAGCCATTACGCCGCGCGTGATGCACCGAAGGAGCAAACCCGCTGCGGGCGCAGCGGGTGAATCTCTCAGGTACCGAGGACAGGGGGAGCGGCAACTTGGACGCACGGTCCGGTTGCTTTCGTTGTCGACAGCATTCCGTCTCCGCCGCGTTCGAGCGCTGCAACCTTCAAGGGTTCTCGATATGCGCGTGATCGTTCTTGGCGCCGGCCTGCTCGGCGTGACTTCGGCTTACTACCTCCAGCAACTCGGCCACGAAGTGACCGTGATCGACCGCCAGGCCACGCCGGCGGCGGAAACCAGCTTTGCCAACGGCGGCCAGATCTCGGTCAGCCATGCCGAGCCCTGGGCCAACCCGGGGGCGCCGCTCAAGGTGCTGCAATGGCTCGGCAAGGAAGATGCGCCCCTGCTGTTCCGCATCCGCGCCGACATGCGCCAGTGGCTCTGGGGCCTGCAGTTCCTGCGCGAGTGCACGCCGGTCCGCACCCGCCACAACATCGAGCAGATCGTGCGCCTGGGCAGCTACAGCCGCGACACGCTGCAGCAGCTGCGCCGCGACACAGGGATCGACTACGACCAGCGCACGCAGGGCATCCTGCACTTCTATACGACGCAGAAGGAGTTCGACGCCGCGCTGGCGCCGGCCGAACAGATGCGCGCGCTGGGCTGCGACCGGCAGGTGATCTCGGCCGACGAGGCGGTGCGGCTCGAGCCCGCGCTCTCGCACATCCGGCCGAAGCTGGCCGGCGCGACCTACACGGCCGAGGATGAATCAGGCGATGCCAACCGCTTCGCGCGCGAGCTGGCCCGGCTGGCCGAGGTGGCCGGCGTGCGCTTCCTCATGAGCCATACCGTGACCGCGCTGCGCGAAGCCGGCGGCCGAATCGACCACGTCGAGGCGACCGACGACGAAGGCCGCTTCCAGCGGATTCGCGGCGACGCCTACGTGCTCGCTATGGGCTCGCTGAGCCCGCTCCTTGCCGCCCCGCTGGGCATCCGGCTGCCGATCTATCCGGCCAAGGGCTATTCGGTGACGATGCCGGTCAAGGACGCCGCCAAGGCGCACCAAGTCTCGTTGACCGACGATGAGTTCAAGCTGGTGTTCTCGCGCTACACCTCGGCCGCGGGCGACCGCCTGCGCATCGCCGGCACCGCCGAGCTCAACGGCTACGACCGCGACCTGAACCGGGTGCGCTGCGAGGCGATCGTGCGGCGCGTGGAGGAACTGTTCCCGGGCGCCGGCGACGCCTCTGCGGCCCAGTTCTGGACCGGGCTGCGGCCGGCGACGCCGAGCAACGTGCCGCTGATCGGGGCCACCCGGCTGCCCAACATGTTCCTGAACACCGGCCATGGCACGCTGGGCTGGACCCACGCCTGCGGTTCCGGCAAGTCGATCGCGCGGATCGTCAGCGGGCTGGCGCCGGAGCTCGACTTCGCCTTTACCGGGTTGCGCCGCGGTCCTCAGTCGGCGCTGGCGAAGACGGTCAGCACGCCCGTATAGCCGTAGAGGTGATTGCGGGCGATCTCGCCGGCGGCGAAGAAGCCGACCAGCGGGACGTCGCCGAGCGCATGGCGCACGATCTGCAGCTCGGCGCCCGGGGCGCCGAAGTGCGGCCCGCCGCGCCCCGAGCAACTCACGTAGATCGCGCCCGCGATGCGGCGCGCCGGGTGCGGTGCGGCTTCGGCCTCGCCGGCCGCGATCTCGCGCGCGGTCGCCAGCGTCTGCTCCTGCGGCTCCAGCTCCTCGCGGATCTCGGCGCAGACGCGCATCAGGTCGGCGCGCGCGGCCTGCGCATTCCGCCGGCAGAAGCTCATGCGCATGCCGGCCGCGGCCACATCGGCGATCGCCACGCCGCGACGCGTCGGATCGAGGCCGATGATGTGGCGCACCCGCACGTCGGCGCCCAGGTCACCGGTGCGCCGGACGCCGTCGCTGCCGGCCTCGGCCAGGCCGACCAGTGTGGCGCGCACCGCCTCGATTGCCTGCTCGGGCGCATCGAGCGAGACCCGCAGGTCGGCCAGCAGCACGTCAAGCGCGGGCTCGCCATCGAGCTCCAGCAACAGGTTGCCGTCGGCCTCGGTGATCTCGCGTTCGCGCGACACCGGCTGGCAGCCCTGGGTCACGCGCGAAACCAGCCGCACGCGGTCGCCGAAGACCACGCCGGACAGGCCGCCCGAGAACACGCCACCGACCGCGCCATGGCCCCGGATGTTGCCGTTGCCGCCGATCGCGAATTGCAGCGAGCCGACGCGGCCCGAAGACAGCCCGCCGAACAGGTAGCCGGTATCGGTGCGCTCCGCCATCTCGGCGATCAGCTCGCCGAGCTCGGGCGTGCGCGGGTCGGCGTGCACCAGGGCGGTATGGGCCGCGAAGCCGCTCATCTCCGAGCCGGCCAGCGGCGCCACGCCGGAGAACACCCGGTACTGGTCGCTCGGCAGTTCGCACAACATCACGCTGAGCGCAGGCTCATCGAAATACTCGGCGTTGTTGGCGGCCACGCCGACGCCCACGGTGCCGGTCCAGTCGGTGATCTCGGGCAGTTCGGCCCCCAGGTGATCGAGGATCTCCTGGGCGTCGGCGCCGTAGTGGTCGGTGATGTAGAGCACGCCCAGCGTCGGCGAGCGCGCGTAGTCGGGCAGCGCCATCTGCGCCCGCAGTTGCGCCAGCACCAGCCCTGCCGCCATGCGCCACTGCGGATGGGTGGCATGTCCGGAAGGAAAGAGCTTCATGGGCCCGGCTTTCAACGCGCGCGCTTGCGCGCCGGTGCTGGACCCTCGTCCGCCTCCGCGACAGCGCCGCGACGCGCGGGCTTGGCCTTCTTCCGGGCGGCGGCCGGCTTGGCCGCCCGCTTTGCCGGCGCCGCTGCCGGTGCCGAGCCCGCGCCCAGGC
>NZ_JBFUIU010000116.1:0-16675 GCF_056401695.1 Variovorax sp. P4_D9 | reverse complement strand
CGCTACACCGGCCCGGACCTCAAGAAGATCATGCGCACCTGCACGGTGGCGAGCACCGACAACCGCAACTGGGAGCTGCTGCCGGGCAACCAGCCGCAGCGCCGCTTCAGCCAGAGCCGSGCSGTSGCGCTCGACATGGAAAGCGCCACCATCGCGGCCAACGGMTTCCGCTTTCGCGTGCCCTACGGCACCTTGCTGTGCGTCAGCGACAAGCCGCTGCACGGCGAGATCAAGCTGCCCGGCATGGCCAACCAGTTCTATCGCGAGCGGGTCGAGCAGCACCTGCGCATCGGCATGGCGGCCATCGACATCCTGCGCCAGGAAGGCTCGAGCCGGCTGCACAGCCGCAAGCTGCGCAGCTTCGCGGAAGTGGCGTTCCAGTAGGCACCGGCGCTCAGGCCAGGCCGAAGAGATCGGGCATCTCGCGCTCGGCCTTGGGGGTGAGCGACAGTTCGCGGCCATCGAGCGCCTGGCGCACCCAGCCGCGACGCAGCGCCAGCTGCAGGCAGGCGGCGCCGAGCGCGCCGCCCAGGTGCGGCCGACGTTCGCTCCAATCGATGCAGGCGCTGGCGAAGCGCCGCCTGGCCGCGCGCGCCTGGTCGACGTCGAGGCCCAGGCTCTCGAGGGCCAGCTCACCCTGCGGCGTGAGTTCGTAGTCCCCACCCTCGGTTGTCGCCTGCAACCAGCCCTGGGCATGCAGGCTGTCGTGCAGCGCGACGCCGGCGGCGCCCGCGATGTGGTCGTAGCAGGTGCGCGCCGCCCGCAGGCGGCTGGGCGTGGTCGGCCGGAAATCGCCCCGCTGGGCACCGGCCACCACCAGCAGGCTCTCGAGCGCCGCCGCCACGTCCGGGCCCGCGAGCCGGAAATAGCGATGCTTGCCCTGCGCCAGCGCCTCGACCAGCCGCTGCGCCTTCAGTCGCGCCAGGTGCGCACTTGCGGTGGACGCGGCGACCTCCGCCACGGCGGCCAGTTCGGTCGCGGTGCGGGCGTGTCCGTCCATCAGGCAGCACAGCATGCGCGCACGCGCGGGTTCGGCGATCGCGCCGGCCAGGCGCGCGAGCTGGGAGTCGGCCGTGAGTGCATCCATATTTCGATGGTAGACGAAGCGTGTCCGCGTGAAAAGCACAGACTGCGCCGCATGAATGCCACTGCCCAGCCTCCAGACGCGATCGCCGCCGTCACCCATGCCAATCCCTATCCCTGGTACGCCAGCTTGCGCAGCGGGCCGGCGCTGGTCTTCGACCCCGCGCTGCGGCTCTGGATCGCCAGCCGCGCCGATGTGGTGCGCGAAGCCCTCGCCAACGATGCACTGCGGGTGCGTCCAGCGGCCGAACCGGTGCCGCGCGCGATCGCGGGAACGCCGGCCGGGGAACTGTTCGGACTGCTGATACGCATGAACGACGGCGATCCGCACGCGGCGCACAAGCCGGTGCTGCAGCGCGCGCTGGCCGGCCTCGATCACGCCGCAGCGCATGCGGCCACGCTGCAGGTGGCCGCGGCGATGCCCGCCATGGGCCTCGCCGACACTGCCTTCACGCTGCCGGTCGGCGCGGTCGCGCACCTGCTCGGTTTCGCCGAGCGCGAGCTGCCGCGAGTCGTGCAATGGACTCGCGATTTCGTCGCCTGCCTGTCGCCGTTGTCGGCTGCTTCGCAGCTGGAGGCAGCGAGCGTCGCCGCAGCCGAACTCATGGACCGCTTCGAAGGCCTGGTCGGTGCGCGGCCGGCGCCCGGCGGCAGCCTTCTCGCGGCCGTGCAGGCCGTAGCACCGGCGCCCCTGACACGAGCACTGCGGGCGAACCTCGTCGGCCTCCTGTCCCAGACCTGCGAGGCCACGGCCGGGCTGCTGGGCAACAGCCTGGTGGCACTGGCGCGCGAGCCGGGCCTGCGCCGGAAGATCGGCGACCGCATGGAGCGGCTGCCGGACCTAGTGGCCGAGGTCGCGCGCCACGATCCCGCAGTTCACAACACGCGCCGGTTCGCCGCCGAAGCGACCGCCGTCGCCGGCCAGCCGCTGGCGGCGGGCGAGGCGCTCCTGCTGGTGCTCGCGGCCGCCAACCGAGACCCAGCGCTGAACCCGGCGCCCGCGACCTTCGCCCTGACGAGGGCCGATCGGCGCTGCCTCGGCTTCGGCCACGGCAGCCATGCGTGCCCCGGCCAGGCGCTGGCCCGCACCATCGCCGCCGCTGGTCTGCAGGCGCTGCTGGCC
Source organism: Variovorax sp. P4_D9 (assembly GCF_056401695.1). Lineage (NCBI taxonomy): Bacteria > Pseudomonadati > Pseudomonadota > Betaproteobacteria > Burkholderiales > Comamonadaceae > Variovorax > Variovorax sp. P4_D9. The sequence goes on along the minus strand of NZ_JBFUIU010000116.1, from coordinate 14,469 downwards.
GGCGGGCTCGACACCGATGCGCTGCTGCCGCACGGATGGCGCTACCGCCCGTCGGTCAATGCGCGGATCCCGGTCTTCCTCTGACGACGCGCCTCACGCGGCTGCCGGCCAGCGCCCAGTCGCGTCGAGGTAGGGCGAGGGCACGGCGCGGCCCCAGCGCAGCGGCAGCGCGGCGGGTCGGCGCAGCACCGAGACCACCCGCATGCGCAGCAGCCGCTCGGCACCGTCGAAGGCGGCCAGATCCGGGCCGTCCCAGACCACCTCCGCCGTGACGGCCAGCTGCAGCAGGTCGCCGCTCTCGAAGTCGATGAAGAGCAGCCCGGCGCGCTGATTGACGGCGATGTTGCCCAGCGTGTTGAAGAAGGAATTGCCGACGAAGTCGGGCGCGGTCAGCGTGCCGTCGCCGCCGACCCGCACGAAGCCCGGCCGGCCACCGCGGTGCGAGACGTCGACGCCGTGCGCCGCGCCGGCCTGCCCGGCCGAAGGATGCGAGGTCGCGATGAAGAAGGTGTCGGCCTCGGCGATCAGCCGCCGCGCCGCGTCATCCAGACGATCGGCCCGGCGCGGCGGCGCAACCGCCCGGGCGGCGTCGACGAAGACCGGCTCGCGGGCCTGGATGTACTTCGGGCAATTGCCGAAGCTCTGCTTCACCTCGACCGAGAAACCGGCGGCGTCGACGCGCTCGACCACGCCGTTCATGCGGTTGCGCCGACCCGTGTGCGGCTCGATGCCGAGCAGGCCGATCGACACACCGGGCATCAGCGACGCGGCGAGTCGGTCCTCGTGCGCCGGCAGCGCGTCGATGCGCAGCCGCTGCGGCTCGGGCGAATGGGCGAAGCCCGGCGGCGCCGCCAGCACGCCGGCCCAAGGTTGCGAGGCAGCATCGACGCCGCCGACGACCAGGAACGGAAGCTGGGCAAAGAAGTCCCTATGCTGGTCCGGCATGTAGTCCCGGATCACCCGCGGCCCGACCACCGCCATCCGCTCGCGGACTCCGGCCCGGGCCTGCACCGCGCGCTCGCCCTCATGCCAGGGCGACGCTTCGATCGCGGTGTTCATGCCCGCAGCCCGATGCGTGAAGCCACCATCGGCACGAAGCCCGGCAGCGCCTCGATGCGCGCCAGCCATGCGCGGACCTGCGGATAGGCCTCGAGCGACACGTTGCCCTCCGGCGCGTGCGCCACGTAGCTGTAGTTGGCGATGTCGGCCAGGGTGGCGGACGCGCCGGCCAGGAAAGGTTGCGCCGTGAGTTCGCCCTCCATCACGCGCAGCAGATCGTGTGAGCGCGCGATCACCTCGGCCGGGTCGCGGGCCAGACCGAACAGCACGATCACGCGGGCCACCGCGGGGCCGGCCGCCAGCGGTCCGGCGGCCACCGACAGCCAGCGCTGCACCTGGGCCGCGGCGAATGGATCGCGCGGAACCCAGCGCGCCGGATCGGCGGCGTAGCGCTCGTTGAGGTACACCAGGATCGCGTTGGAGTCGCACACCGTCACATCGCCATCCTCGATCACCGGCACCTGGCCGAAGGCATTGCGGTGCAGGAAGTCGGGCCGCTTGTGCTCGCCCGCGCTCAAGTCCACCTCGTGGGTCTCGAACGGCAGGCCGAGCAGCGAGAGAAACAAGCGCACGCGATGCGAGTGGCCGGAGATCGCCGCACTGTAGACCTTGATCGGGGCGGCGGGACGGGATGCAGTCATGGGGCTTTCTCCTGGGAGGTGGGGGAATTCGTCGATTCTTGTTTGTTCCTTGTCTCGAAGTAATGGTCAGGATTGCATTTGACTGCTGCGCTTTCCGGTCTAATCTCCCGATGGACCGCCTCAAAGCCATGCAGACCTTCGTCCAGATCGCCGACCAGGGCAGCCTGACCCGGGCCGCGGATGCACTCGGCAGCTCGCTGCCGGCCGTGGTGCGCGCGCTGGCCGCGCTCGAAACCCACCTCGGCGTGCGCCTGTTCCACCGCACCACGCGGCGCATCTCGCTGACCGAAGAGGGGCGCCGCTACCTGCACGACGCGCGCGAGGTGCTGGCGGCGGCCGACGCCGCCGACCGCGCGCTCAGCGTCGATGCGGCCGAGCCCGCGGGGCAACTCACGGTCACGGCGCCGGTGCTGTTCGGTCACATGTACGTGGCGCCAGCGATCGTCCGCTTCCTGCAGCGCTACGAGCGCGTGCGCTGCAGCGTGCTGCTGCACGACCGGCCGGTCAACCTGCTCGAGGAAGGCGTCGATGTCGGCATCCGGATCAGCAAGCTGGACGATTCGTCGCTGGTGGCGCAGGAGCTCGGCAGCATCCGCCGCGTGGTCGTCGCGAGCCCGGCCTGGCTGCGCGCGCATGGACGCCCGAGCCACCCGCGCGAACTGTCGCGCCTCAACTGCGTCTGCGTGCAGCCGAACACGGCCGGCCCATGGATGTTCCGCGATAACGGCCGGCCGCTGGCCGTGGCGGTCAAGGGCAACATCGACTTCAACCACATCGCGCCGGCGATCGAGACCTGTGCCGCGGGCATGGGCTGCGGCATGTTCCTGTCCTACCAGGTGCTGCCCCTGGTGGCCCAGGGCCGGCTCGAGATCCTGCTCGAGGACTTCGAGGCGCCGCCGCGGCCGGTGAGCGTGATCTACCCGCATGCGCGATTGCTGCCGGCGCGCACGCGCGCCTTCATCGACTGGATGAAGCAGGAGTTCAGCGGCCTGCGGCTCTGACCGGTGCCGCAGCGCGCTTGCGCCACAATGAGCCGGTGCCGAATCCCCTCTTCCACGCCAGCCATCTGCGCAAGCGCTACGGCGACACCACAGTGGTCGACGACCTGTCCTTCGAGATCGCGCCGGGCGAGTGCCTCGGCGTCATCGGTCCCAACGGCGCCGGCAAGACCACCACCATCCGCATGTGCCTCGGGCTGACGGTCCCCGATGGCGGCAGCATCGAGGCGCTCGGCGGCCTCTCGATGCCACGCGACGCGCGCGCCATCAAGGCCCAGCTCGGTGTGGTGAGCCAGTTCGACACCCTCGACCCCGACTTCAGCTGCGCCGAGAACCTGATGGTCTACGCGCGCTACTTCGGCATGCGCCGCCGCGAGATCGCGCCGCGCATCCCGCAGCTGCTCGAATTCGCGGCGCTCTCGCACAAGGCCGACGCCAAGCCCGGCGAGTTGTCGGGCGGCATGCGTCGGCGGCTCTCGCTGGCACGCGCGCTGGTCAACGACCCCAAGCTGCTGATGCTCGACGAGCCGACCACCGGGCTCGACCCGCAGGCGCGGCACCTGATGTGGGAACGGCTGCAGGTGCTGCTGGCGCAGGGCAAGTCGATCCTGCTCACCACCCACTTCATGGACGAGGCCGAGCGCCTGTGCTCGCGGCTGCTGGTGCTCGACCATGGCCGCAAGATCGCCGAGGGCCGGCCGCGCGATCTGATCGCCGAGCACCTCGAGCCCGACGTGGTCGAGCTCTACGGCGACGGCGCCCTCGAACTCGCGCAATCGCCGCTGAAAGACTTCGCGGCCCGGGTCGAGGTCAGCGGCGAGACTGTGTTCTTCTACACCCAGGACGCACGCGGCCTGATGGCGGCGCTGGGCGACCGCAGCGGCCTGCGCACCTTCCACCGGCCGGCCAACCTCGAGGACCTGTTTCTCAAGCTGACCGGCCGGCAGATCAGAGAGGACGGCTGAACGCCATGGCGGACTCGACGACATTCACGCCTGCGGAGTCTCTGATGGCGCCCGCGGCACCCTCGGTCTGGCGGCCGCCTGAGCTCTCGATGCGYTGGTGGCCGGTGTTCCTGCGCAACCTGCTGGTCTGGCGCAAGCTCGCGATTCCGAGCCTGATCGGCAACATCGCCGAGCCGCTGATCTGGCTGGTGGCCTTCGGCTACGGCATGGGGGCGCTGGTCGGGCAGGTGCAGGTCGACGGCACCCCTGTCCCGTACATCCTGTTCCTCGCCAGCGGCTCGGTCTGCATGAGCGCGATGAACGCGGCCTCGTTCGAGGCGCTCTACTCGGCCTTCTCGCGGATGCACGTGCAGAAGACCTGGGACGGCATCATGAACGCCCCCGTCGGCCTCGACGACGTGGTGCTGGCCGAGATGTTGTGGGCCGGCTTCAAGGCGATCTTCACCACCACCGCGATCCTGTTCGTGATGCTGGCGCTCAACATCAGCCACAGCCCGAAGCTGGTCGTCGCCTGGTTGGTGCTGGTCGGCGTCGGCATCACCTTCTCGTGCATCGCGCTGATCTTCAACGCACTGGCCAAGGGCTACGACTTCTTCACCTACTACTTCACGCTGTTCATGACGCCGATGATGTTCCTGTCGGGCGTCTTCTTTCCGCTCGAACAGCTGCCGGGCGTGGTGCGCGCGGTCGCGGCCTGGCTGCCGCTGTCCAATGCGGTGGCGCTGGTGCGGCCGCTCTTCATGGACCAGTGGCCGGTCGATTGGTGGCAGCATGCGCTGGTGCTGGTGGTCTACACGGTGGTGGCCTTCTGGGTCGCGCTGGGATTGACGCGAAGGCGCTTCAGGGCCTGAGCCTTGTCTCTTTCGTGACTGCATAGCCGGCCTGCACTGTTAGGGTCCGTTCACAACGAGGAGACAAGACATGAACCGCATCCTGAGCGGCGCCCTGCTGGCGTCGGCACTCGCATTCGGCGCCTGCACCACCACCGCACCGCCCAGCCGCCCCGCCGCCTGGGCCGCACCGGAAGCGATCGTCGCACCCTCTTCGTTCGGCGGCGTGCACGGCCTCGCGATCGATCGCCAGGGCCGGCTGCTCGCCGGCTCGGTGGTCGGCAACACGCTGTGGGAAGTCGACCGCCAGAGCGGCTCCGCGCGCGTGCTGGTCAAGGGGCCCGAGGGCCAGGCTGACGACATCGCGATCGGCCCCAAAGGCGAACTCGCCTGGACCAACTACCTGATGGGCGCCCTGCGCATGCGCGACAACGACGCCGCACCGATGCGCGTGGTCGCCAAGGACCTGCCGGGCCTCAATTCGCTCGACTTCGACCGCCGCAACGGCAAGCTCTATGCGTCGCAGGTATTCCTCGGCGACGCCCTGTGGGAGATCGATCCCGCCGGCCAGAAGCCGCCACGCCTGATCAAGAAGGACATGGGCGGCTTCAACGGCTTCGAGGTCGGCCCCGACGGCATGCTCTACGGCCCGTTGTGGTTCAAGGGCCAGGTGGTGAAAATCGATCCGGCCAACGGCGCCATGACCGTGATCGCCGACGGCTTCAAGATCCCGGCCGCCGCCAACCTCGACGGCAAGGGCAACCTGTGGGTGGTCGACACGCGCAGCGGCGAACTGGTGCGGGTCGACCTGGCCAGCGGCCGCAAGACGGTGGCGAAGCAGCTCAAGCCCTCGCTCGACAACCTRGCGATCGCCCCCGAAGGCACGATCTATGTCTCGAACATGGCCGACAACTCGGTCGAGGCCTTCAACCCCGCGACCGGCGAGCTGCGGCTGCTCACCGGCGGCAAGCTGGCGGTGCCGGCCGGACTCAAGATCGACGGCAACGAGCTCTTCGTGGCCGACATCTTCGGCTTCCGGCAGGTCGATGCCAAGACCGGCGCAGTGCGCGACATCTTCCGCATGCAGCGCGATCCGGAGCTCGAATACCCGTTCGCGGTCGGCCTGTCGGCGACGCATTTCGCGCTCAGCTCGTGGTTCACCGGCACCGTGCAGCTGGTCGACCGCAAGACGCTCAAGACCACGGCCGTGATCCACGGGCTGAAGGCGCCGGTCGACGCCATCCCGATGGCCGATGGCAGCGTGATCGTGGCCGAGATCGCAACCGGCAGCGTGACGCGCGCGAGCGGCCCCAAGTTCGAGGACCGGCAGGTGCTGGCCAGCGGGCTGGGCGGCCCGGTGCAGATGATCATCGGCAAGGACGGCGCGCTCTACGTCACCGAGGCCGCGGGCAAGCTCACGCGGATCCCGCTCGATGCCAGCGCGCCGCTGCGCCCGGTGGCCGAAGGGCTGGCAATGCCCGAGGGCGTGGCGCAGACGCCATGGGGCAGCTTCATCGTGGCCGAGACCGCGGCCCGGCGGCTGGTCGAGATCGACCCCGCGAGCGGCAGCCGCCGCACCGTGGCGGAGAACCTGCCGATCGGCCTCGAGCCCGGTCCTGGCATGCCGCCGCCCTACGTGCAGACCGGGGTCGCGGTCGGCAGCGACGGCACGATCTACATGACGGCCGACCGGAACGACGCGCTCTACCGCATCCGCCCGCAGCGCTGAGCCTCAGCCGCCGCAGTAGGCGCTGAAGGCGCCCACGAGGTGCGCGAAGGTGGCGCGCACGCGGCGCACGCGGCGCAGGTCTTCGTGCATCGTGACCCAGGTCTCGAGGCCGTGGCTGAAAGCCTCCGGCAGCACCGCCACCAGCGCAGGATCGCGCCGCGCGATCGCCTTCTGGCAGATGCCGATGCCGAGTCCGGCCCGGATCGCACCCAACTGCGCGAGCTGGCTGTCGCTGCGGCAGCTGAATTTCGAGCGCGTGAGGCGCAGTCCGAGGGTGTTCAACGCGCGCAGGTCGGCGGTCTCGCGGTCCGGTCCGATCAGGGCGAATCGGTCCAGTTCGTCGAGGCTGGCCGGCGTGCCGTTCTTCTCCAGGTAGTCCGCCCTGGCGAAGAAGCCCAGCTCGACCAGCCCGACCCGCGTGGCGACCATCGCGGCCTGCGTCGGCCGCACCATCCGCACCGCGACGTCGGCCTCGTGACGCAGCAGGTCCTCGTTGCGGTTGGTCAGGCTGAGCTCGAACACCAGGCCCGGCTGGGCGTCGCGCAAACCGGCCAGCAGCCCCGGCAGCACCTCGGCGCCGACCACGTCGCTGGCGGTGATGCGCACCGTCCCGCTTGCCGCATCGGTGTCGGCCGAGGCGGCGCGGGCGAAGGCGTCGGCAGCCGCGGCCATCGCCTCGGCGTGGCCGCCGAGTTCGCGCGCCGCCTCGGTGGGCGACAGGCCGCTGGGCGAGCGCGTGAACAGGGCGACGCCGATCGAGCGCTCCAGCGCCTCGAGCCGGCGCCGCACGGTCGGCTGCGCGACGCCCAGGGCACGTGCCGCGGCCGACAGGCTGCCCTCGCGCAGCACCGCGAGAAAGGCACGCTGATTCTCCCAGTCCAACGGATTCAGGCTCATACATTTCATACTAGCCGATCGCATCGTTATGACAATTGTGTTTAATCACCCTTGCTTCAAGAATCGCGTCCTCAACGAAAGGAATCGGTCATGGAACGAGGTACGGCACTGGTGCTCGGTGCGACGGGCGGAATCGGCGGCGAAACAGCGGCGGCCCTGCTGCGACGGGGCTGGAAGGTGCGGGCGCTGGCCCGCGACCCGGCCGGGGCAGCCGCCCGGTGGCCGGCCGACACGGCACGTCCGCAATGGATGGCAGGCGACGCCGTGGACGCCGACAGCGTGATCGCCGCCGCCCGCGGCGCAACGCTGATCGTCCACGCGGTCAATCCGCCCGGCTACCGGAACTGGGGTGCGCTGGTGCTGCCGATGCTCGACAGCACGATCCGCGCGGCGGAGGCCTCGGGCGCCCGCATCGTGCTACCCGGAACGGTCTACAACTACGGCCCCGATGCTTTCCCCGATATCGTCGAGGATGCGCCGCAGCATCCGCGGACGCGCAAGGGCGCGATCCGGGTCGAGATGGAGGAACGCCTTCGAGCCGCGGCCGATCGTGGCGTTCGAACGCTGATCGTGCGGGCCGGCGACTTCTTCGGCCCGCGGGCCGGCAACAACTGGTTCTCGCAAGGGCTGGTGAAGCCCGGCCGGACGCTGGCCGCCATCACCGACCCGGCGCGGCCGGGCGTGGGCCACCAGTGGGCTTACCTGCCGGACGTCGCCGAGACGATCGTGCAACTGGTCGAGCGTGAGGCCGCCCTGCAGCCCTTCGAACGCGTCCACATGGAGGGCCACTGGGATGCCGACGGCACCCGCATGCAGGCCGCGATCCGGCGCGCCGTCGGCGACGCCGGGCTGCCGGTGAAACGCTTCCCCTGGTGGCTGCTGGCGCTGGGCTCGCCGGTCATGCCCGTGTTCCGCGAGCTGCGCGAGATGCGCTACCTCTGGCAGCAGCCGGTGCGCCTGCGCAGCGGGCGGCTGCGCGCGCTGCTCGGCAGTGAGCCGCACACGCCGCTCGATCCGGCCGTCGCGGCCACGCTCGAAGGACTGGGTTGCCGCGGGCCGGAAGCCGCCGCTGTCCCCTTTGCCGGCAGCCGCCGCTAGCCACTTCCCGCAAGCGCGGCGGCCGGGGTCGCCCTAGAGTGAAGTGATCGACACTGACCGCAGGACCGACCGGAGACAGGCCTTGAACTACACCCACGAACACCTCGAGATTCAGAAGACGATGCGCCGCTTCATCGACGAGGAGATCAACCCGCACGTCGACGAATGGGAAGCCGCCGAGAGCTTCCCGGCCCACGCGGTGTTCGCCAGGCTCGGCGCGCTCGGCCTGCTGGGCCTCAACAAGCCCGAGGAATACGGCGGTGCCGGCCTCGACTACTCCTACGCGATGGCGATGGCCGAGGCGCTCGGCCACGTGCGCTGCGGCGGCGTGCCGATGGCCATCGGCGTCCAGACCGACATGTGCACCCCCGCGCTGGCCCGCTTCGGCAGCGACGAACTGCGGYGCGAATTCCTGGCGCCGGCCATCGCCGGCCAGACCGTCGGCTGCATCGGCGTCAGCGAGCCCGGCGCGGGCAGCGACGTCGCCGGCCTCAAGAGCCACGCGCGCAAGGACGGCGGCGACTACCTGATCAGCGGCCAGAAGATGTGGATCACCAACAGCCTGCAGGCCGACTGGATGTGCATGCTGGTCAACACCAGCGACGGCCCGGCGCATCRCAACAAGTCGCTCGTCATGGTGCCGATGGACAGCCCCGGCATTGAGAAGGCGCAGAAGATCCGCAAGATCGGCATGCATTCGAGCGACACCGGCCTGATCTACTTCGACAACGTGCGGGTGCCGCAGCGCTATCGCATAGGCGAGGAGGGGCAGGGCTTCGTCTATCAGATGCAGCAGTTCCAGGAAGAGCGCCTGTGGTGCGCCGCCAGCTCGCTGGTGCCGCTCGACGACTGCATCGCCGACACCATCGAATGGGCGCAGCAGCGCAAGCTCTTCGGCGGCACTTTGGCCGACCAGCAGTGGGTGCAGTTCAAGCTGGCCGAGCTCAAGACCGAGGTCGAAGCCCTGCGTGCCCTCACCTACCGCGCCTGCGACCTGCACGTGCAGGGCCAGGACGTGACCGAGCTGGCCTCGATGGCCAAGCTCAAGACCGGCCGCCTCACGCGCGAGGTCTCCGACACCTGCCTGCAGTTCTGGGGCGGCATGGGCTTCACCTGGGAGAACCGGGTCTCGCGCCTGTACCGCGACGGCCGGCTGGCCTCGATCGGCGGCGGCGCCGACGAGGTCATGCTGGGCATCCTGGCGAAGACGATGGGCATCGCGAAACGGCCGCCGCGGGAATGACGGCGCCGCCGCGGCCGTAGAGAATCGGGCGCATGCAAGCGCCCCTTCCATCGCCCTCGCACAGCGCCCACCCCGCCCTGCGCCGCCGCGACGGCGAGGAAGCCAAGGTCACGTTCGAAGAACTGTTCTTCGACCTGGTCTACGTCTTCGCGGTCACGCAGCTGTCGCACTACCTGCTCGGGCACCTGACGCCGCTCGGCGCGCTCCAGACCCTGCTGCTCTGGTTCGCGGTCTGGCTGGGCTGGCAGTACACCTGCTGGGTGACCAACTGGTTCGATCCGCGGGCGGCGCCGATCCGGCTCCTGCTGTTCGGCGTGATGCTGGCGGGCCTCGTGATGTYGGCCGCCATTCCCGGCGCCTTCGCCGAGCGCGCCAAGGTCTTCGCCGCCGCCTTCGTCGTGATTCAGGTCGGCCGCTCGCTGTTCGTCTGCCTCCTGCTGCACAAGCAGCATGCGCTGGCGGCGAACTTCCGGCGCATCCTCGGCTGGAACTGCATTGCCGCGGTATTCTGGATCGCCGGCGCGATCGCCACCGGGCCGTCCCGCCTCGGCCTGTGGGCGATGGCGATCGCCTGCGAGTACGTCTCGCCGATGTTCGGCTTCCGGCTGCCGGGCCTCGGCCGCTCGCGCACCGCCGACTGGACCATCGAGGGTGGCCATCTGGCCGAGCGCTGCCAGCTGTTCGTCATCATGGCGCTGGGCGAATCGATCCTGCTGACCGGCGACACCTTCGCCAAGACCCAGAGCCTGGGCACGCTGTCGACGGTCGCCTTCCTCTGTGCCTTCGCCGGCAGCCTGGCGATGTGGTGGCTCTACTTCGACACCAGCAGCGAACACGGCAGCCATGTCATCGCGCACTCGGCCGACCCGGGGCGCATCGGCGCGTACTTCCACTACGTGCATGTGCTGATCGTCGGCGGCATCATCGTCACCGCCGTCGGCAACGAACTCGGGATCGCGCACCCGCACGGCCACATGGCGCTCTCCGAGCTGATCGTGATGGTCGGCGCGCCGCTGACCTACCTGCTGGGCAACGGCCTCTACAAACGCGTCGTGTATGGCGCCTTCCCGGCCTCGCACGCGGTCGGCATGGCGACGACCGCGGCGCTGGCGGCCGGCGCCTCGCGGCTCGACCTGCTGACGATGAACGTGCTGACCACCGGCGTCATCCTGGCCGTGGCCGCCTGGGACACCTACCGGTCGCGCTCGGCGCTGCCGGCCCGGGCCTGAAGCGCGCGCAGCTTGTCCTTCTTGCTCGGCCGCTTGCCCTTGACGCCGCCGGTACCCGGCTCGCCGGCCGGCAGCGGCGCGGCGGTCTCGGTCGGCTCGAAGCCAGCCACCCGTTCGCGCGGCACGTTCAGGCCCTGGCGCTTCTCGATCAGCCTGAAGTGGGCTTCCGAATCGGCGCTGACGAAGCTCACAGCGACACCGCTCGCGCCGGCCCGGCCGGTGCGGCCGATCCGGTGCACGTAGTCGACCGCCGAACGCGGCAGGTCGTAGTTCACCACCACCGGCAGCTGCGCGACGTCGATGCCGCGGGCGGCCAGGTCGGTGGCCACCACCACGGGCAGCCGGGAAGCCTTGAAGTCGGCCAGCACCTGCGTGCGCTTGCCCTGGCTCAGCACGCCATGGAAAGGCTCGGCCTCGATGCCGGCCCGGCGCAGCTTGTCGGCGACGACCTCCGACGCGTGCTTGGTGGCGACGAAGACCAGCACGCGGGTCCAGCCGCTGTCCTTGACCAGCTGGCGCAGCAGTTGGGTACGCCGGCTCGCATCGACCTCGATCGCTCGCTGCTGGATCGCCGGTTCCTCGGCCGCCCCGGACTCGATCTCGATGCGCACCGGGTCGTGCAGCAGCCCGTCGGCCAGCGCCTGGATCGCGGCCGGAAAGGTGGCCGAGAACAGCAGGTTCTGGCGCCGCGCCGGCAGCAGCGCGAGGATGCGGCCCAGTTCCTCGGCAAAGCCCAGGTCGAACAGGCGATCGGCCTCGTCGAGCACCAGCGTGGCCACAGAGGACAGCCGCAGCGCCCGGTGGTCGACCAGGTCGAGCAGCCGCCCCGGCGTCGCGATCATGAGGTCGGCACCGCCACGCAGCGCCATCAGCTGCGGGTTGATCGAGACGCCGCCGAAGGCCACGGCGATCTTCACCGGCGCCGGCAGGTGCTGCGCCAGGCTGCGCATCGATTCGCCCACCTGGGCCGCGAGCTCGCGCGTGGGCACCAGGATCAGCGCCTGCAGCCGGCGCGGCGACGACCGGCCCGCCGCCACGATCCGCTGCAGCAAGGGCAGCGAGAATGCAGCGGTCTTGCCGGAGCCGGTCTGCGCCGCGCCCAGCAGGTCACGCCCCTGGAGGATCGCGGGAATGGCCTCGACCTGGATGGCGGTGGGCGCACGATAGCCCTTTTCAGTGGCGGCGCGGACCAGGGAAGGATCGAGTCCCAGGGAATGGAATGGCATGGGCGGAGGGCCCGCGAAGGGCCGAAGACGAACAGGAGCGGCAGGCGCCGCAGAGATCGAGGAGCATAGCCACCATGAAGCCGGAAGACCTGGAAAAGCTCGTGAGCCGCGAAATGCCCTTCGGCAAGTACAAGGGCCGGCTGATCGCCGACCTGCCGGGAAACTACCTCATGTGGTTCGCCCGCGAGGGTTTTCCGCCGGGAGAGATCGGCCGCCTGCTGGGCCTGATGCACGAAATCGACCACAACGGCCTGAAGTCGCTCCTGAACCCGCTTCGCCGCAGGCCGCCGGGCTGAAATCGTCTCTTTTTTTGCGTTGCAGCATCAAATAAACGAAAAATTCAAGAAGAAATTTACCCAAAAGTTGTTTTGTGCATGACAATGCCAAAGCGTTTCTGGCAATTCGATGCCGGATGCGTGAACCGGTGATCGGTCAGTTTCGCGCCACAGCGCCATTTGTTTGTTGTGATTCTGGGACTCCATCGCTTTGTTTTTTTGGTTTGATTAGGAGTCCCTCCATGGGCAAGAAACTCTACGTAGGCAACCTCGCCTACTCCATCCGCGACAACGACCTCGAGCAGGCTTTCAGCCAGTACGGTTCGGTCGCCAGCGCCAAGGTCATGATGGAACGCGACAGCGGTCGCTCCAAGGGCTTCGGCTTCGTCGAAATGGGCACCGACGCGGAAGCGCTGGCAGCCATCGAAGGCCTGAACGGCCAAGCACTCGACGGCCGCAGCCTGACCGTCAATGAAGCCCGTCCGATGGAGCCCCGTTCGCCCGGCGGCTTCGGCGGCGGTGGTGGTGGCCGCAGCGGCGGTGGCGGCGGCTACGGCGGTGGTGGTGGCGGCTACGGCGGTGGCGGTGGCGGCAATCGCAGCGGCGGCGGTGGCGGCTACGGCGGCGGCGGCGGTGGCCGCGGCGGCTACTAAGCCCTCCTCGGCTTCAAGCAAGAAAGGCTCCTTCGGGAGCCTTTTTTCATTGGTGCGCCGAAACCCGGTACGTGGAAGTCCGTACCGCCGTGGTCAGCTCACGGTCAGGTGCTAGCGACGACCCTCGAAGACACATCAACGAGGGTCGAGACAATGCGCATCAAGAGTCAGGCTGACTTCTTTTCAGGAGTCATGTTCACAACGGTGGGGGCGGCGTTCGCCATCGGCGCGACCACCTACAACATCGGCGACGGGGCCCGCATGGGGCCCGGCTACTTCCCGCTCATGCTGGGCATCCTGCTGGCTGTCCTGGGCGCCCTGGTGATGTTCCAGTCGCTGGTGGTCGAGACGGTCGACGGCGACCTGATCGGCAAATGGGCCTGGAAGCCGCTGTTCTTCGTGATCGTGGCCAACCTCGCCTTCGGCGTGCTGCTGGGCGGACTGCCGAGCATCGGTGTGCCGGCCATGGGCATGATCATCGCGATCTACGCGCTGACCATCATCTCCAGCCTCGCGGGCGAGCACTTCAAGCTGCGCGACGTGCTGGTTCTCTCGACCATCCTGGCGGCAGGCAGCTACGTGGCGTTCATCTGGGCGCTCAAGTTGCAGATCCAGGTCTGGCCCACCTTCATTTCGGGCTGAGGAGAACGCCATGGAACTGTTTCACAACCTTGCGCTCGGCTTCGGCGTCGCGTTCACCTTCACCAACCTGCTGTACTGCCTGGTCGGCTGTATCCTGGGCACTTTGATCGGCGTGCTGCCGGGCATCGGTCCGGTCGCCACCATCGCGATGCTGCTGCCGGCCACTTACGCGCTGCCGCCGGTCTCGGCGCTGATCATGCTGGCCGGCATCTACTATGGCGCCCAATATGGCGGCTCCACCACCGCCATCCTGGTCAACCTGCCCGGTGAATCGTCCTCGGTGGTGACTTGCATCGACGGCTACCAGATGGCGCGGCAGGGACGCGCGGGGCCTGCGCTCGCTGCGGCGGGGCTGGGCTCCTTCTTCGCCGGCTGCGTCGGCACGCTGATCCTGGCGGCCTTCGCGCCGCCACTGACCGAACTGGCCTTCAAGTTCGGCCCGGCCGAGTATTTCTCCCTGATGGTGCTGGGTCTGATCGGCGCCGTGGTGCTGGCCTCGGGCTCGCTGCTCAAGGCCGTGGCGATGATCGTGCTGGGCCTGCTGCTCGGTATCGTCGGAACCGACGTCAATTCGGGCGTGGCCCGCTTCAGCTTCGACATCCCCGAACTGACCGACGGCATCGGCTTCGTCGTGATCGCCATGGGCGTGTTCGGCTACGGCGAGATCATCGGCAACCTGTCGCAGCCCGACGAGGAGCGCGAAGTGTTCACCTCCGAGGTCAAGGGACTGTTCCCGACCAAGGACGACTTCAAGCGCATGGCGCCGGCCGTGCTCCGCGGCACGGCGCTGGGCTCCGCGCTGGGCATCCTGCCCGGCGGCGGTGCGCTGCTGGCTTCGTTCGCGGCCTACGCGCTCGAGAAGAAGATCAAGATGCGCCCCGGCGAAGTGCCCTTCGGCAAGGGCAACATCCGCGGCGTGGCATCGCCCGAGTCGGCCAACAACGCCGGCGCGCAGACCTCCTTCATTCCGCTCCTGACCTTGGG
>NZ_JBFUIU010000115.1:0-16690 GCF_056401695.1 Variovorax sp. P4_D9 | reverse complement strand
GCGCAGGTCGCGCCATAGAACTTGGTCACGCCGGTGAGTTGAAGAAACGACATCCATGGGCCTTTCATTGCACTAGAGGCAGCGACGGGCTCCGCCCGCAACGCGCACAGGTTCGGCACGTCACGAGAACTGAATTCCCGCCGCTTTCGCAATGAATCTATTGCAATAACCGAACCATGAATCCACGGGTATTCCATTAATTGGAACTTTTCTCCATTTTATTCCGTTGAATGAAACTCTTGAGCTACACTGCCATCGAAATATTCCGCAGGAACAAGGTATGACGACGTCCCCGGCCGCCACTGGCGGCGTGCCTCGCATCTTTTCGGTGATCCGTGCGCTGGCCGATGCGCAGGCAGACGGTGCACGGGTGACGCAAGTCGCACGACATGTGGGCCTGACCCAGGCCACCACGCACCGTTTGCTGCAATCGCTGATCGGCGAAGGCATGGTCGAACAGGACGAGCGCAGCAAGCTCTACCGGCTGAGCATCGATTTCTTCGCGCTGGCCGCGAAGGCGGGCAATCCCGGCAACCTGCGCGCGCTGTGCCGCCCGGTCCTGCTGCGCCTGTGCGCGAGCCTCGGCGACAGCATCTTCCTCTTGGTGCGCAGCGGCTTCGAGGCGGTCTGCCTGGACCGCAGCGAAGGCCCCTTTCCGATCCGCTCCTTCACGGGCGACGTCGGTGGCCGCGTGGCCCTGGGCGTGGGCCAGGGGGCGCTGGCGATCCTCGCATTCCTGCCGCAGGAAGAACGCGAGGAAGTCATCCGCTTCAATCTGGCACGGGTGCGCGAGTACGGTGTCTACGACGAGGTCTATCTGCGCACCGAGATCGAACGCGTCCGCCAGGCAGGTTTCGCTGCACGCAACAGCGGGCTGCTGGAGGGCATGGCCGGCGTCGCGGTGCCGATTCTCGATCGCGAAGGACGCGCGGTGGCCGCGCTGGCCGTCGGCACCATCGCCGACCGGCTCAACCCCGACCGCCTGCCGACCGTCGTCGAATTGCTCAAGCGCGAAGCAGCGGCGATCGGACCGAAGATCAATCCCTTCGATGCCACGTTGCGGCGGCCCGCACAGAGCCTGGCGAGTTCGCCCGCGCCGCAGCGCATCGAAAGTGCGCAGGCCGGGTCGAACCCATGACGCCGGCCATTCCGTGCCTGCCGCGCGTGCTGCTGGTCAATTCAGGTGGAGAAGCCGCAGTCGCGGAATGGCGGGCGCATCTGCAAACCTTCGCGCCGCACATCGCCGTGCACGGGTGGGACGATCCGTCGGTCTCTCTGGACCGGGTCGACTATGCACTGGTCTGGCAGCCGGAGCCGGGGCGTCTGGCCGCCTTGCCGAACCTCCGACTGGTGCTCAGCGCAGGCGCCGGCGTGGACCACATCACCGCCGACCCCGAATGGCCCCGGCAGGTTCCGCTGATCCGCTCGATACCGCCCGAGACGGCACAACGCATGGGCGAATACGTCGCCATGGCGGCACTCGCGCTGCTGCGCAACCTGAAGCGCCTGCTGCGGCAACAGGATGCCCGCGAGTGGACCGCGTTCGAGGTGGAGCGCAGCGCGCCCGACACCTGCGTCGGCATCCTGGGGCTGGGAACCCTGGGTGTGCGATCCGCGCAGATGGTGAGCGCCCTCGGTTTCCGGACGATCGGCTGGTCGCGCACCGCCAAGACCCTCGAAGGCCTCGAGTGCTACGCGGGGCCCGGCGAACTGGATGCGTTCCTGGCCCGCTGCGACATCCTGGTCTGCCTGCTTCCCGCCACGCCGCAAACCGAGGGCATTCTGAACGCGGGGCTGCTGGCTCGCCTGCCGAAGGGTGCCGGGCTGATCCACGCGGGGCGCGGCTCGCAGCTGCACCTGGACGCGCTCGTCGCCGCACTCGATTCAGCCCAACTGAGCGGAGCCTTCGTCGACGTGTTTGCCGAGGAACCTTTGTCGAAAGATCATCCGGCCTGGTCGCACCCCGGGATCTTCGTCACCCCGCACATTGCCGCGACGGTCACGCGACGCATGCGCGCCAAGTTCTTCGCGCAGCAGATCGCGGCCTTCGAAAAAGGCGAGCCCGTCCAGGGATGCTTCGATCCGGTGCGCGGGTATTGAGGCAGCCTTCATCTGCCCGCAGGCGCCCCGTGCGCCTGCGCGACGATCCAGTCGCGAAAGGCCTGCAGCAGCGGCGCTTCAGCACGCGACTCCGGATAAACGAGGTAGTACGCGTCAGAGCTCGTGAGGGCTTCCGGAAAAAGAACCACGAGTTCGCCCGCGTCGATCTCCGCCTCGACCAGGAAGCTCGGCAGCAGCGCGGCGCCGAGGCTCGATACGGCGGCCTGCGCGATCATCGCGAACTGCTCGAAGCGCGGCCCGCGCAGCGCCGGCACGCCCGCCGCGCCGACCTGCGCGAACCATTCGGCCCACTGGGTGGGTCGCGTACTCTGCTGCAGCAGCACGACCGCGCCCAGGTCCGCCACGGAACGGATGCCATGCGCGCGCTGGAAGGCCGGGCTGCAGACCGGGACCGTGCGCTCGTGCATCAGGTATTCGCAACGGGCCCCGGCCCAATGCGGGGCGCCGAAGTGGATGGCCGCGTCGAAGGGCTCCTGCGAAAAATCGAAGGGCTCGGAGCGCGCAGCGAAATTGACCGTCACCTGCGGATGCCGGCCCGTGAAGTCGCCCAGCCGCGGAATCAGCCAACGCGTGCCCAGGGTCGGCAGCACCGCGAGGTTGAGCAACCCACCGCCGCCGGACAACGCCATGGCCTTTTGCGTGGCGCCCGAGAACTGTTGGAGCGCGGCGCGCACGTCCGCCGCGTAGACACGCCCCACGTCCGTCAGGACGACACGCTGGCGCACCCGGTGGAACAGCGCGAGCCCCAGTTGATGCTCGAGCTGGCGAATCTGCCGCGATACCGCGCTTTGCGTGAGATGCAGTTCGTCCGCCGCGCGCGAGATGCTCGCGTGGCGCGAGGCCGCCTCGAAAGCGAGCAGGTCAGCCATGGGTGGCAGGAAGGTCTTGTGGAACATGTCATGAAACGGGGGAATGATCATCTCGCCGGGTGGAGGCCTTCGCGCTCTTCGCGGCAACGGCCGACTCCGGCGACGTGATTAAGCCTACTTCATTCCCATTACTCATCAAGTTCTTCCGATTTTTCACTATGCAAGTGACGAGGATTCGTCGACATTGCATCCACAAGTTCATTGCCCCGAAAACGCCTCATGTCAGACGCACCTGCCTCCACCGCCACCCCCATCGCCGCCCAAGTCGACCAACTGCTTCAACGCCTGGGCGTGCCGAAGTCGGCGTACGCCGACGGCGAACTCGCCGTGCGCTCGCCGATCAGCGGCGAGACGATCGCCCATGTGCGACAGACTTCGACCGCAGAAGCCAAGGCGGCGATCAGCCGCGCCCATGCCGCGTACCTGGCGTGGCGCCTCGTGCCCGGACCGCGTCGCGGCGAACTCGTGCGCCTGCTGGGCGAAGAACTGCGCGCGGCCAAGGCCGACCTCGGCCTTCTCGTGACGCTCGAGGTGGGCAAGGTGCCGTCGGAAGGCGCGGGCGAGGTGCAGGAGATGATCGACATCTGCGATTTCGCGGTCGGCCTGTCGCGCCAGCTCTACGGGCTGACGATCGCGACCGAGCGCCCTGAGCACCGCATGATGGAAACCTGGCACCCGCTGGGCGTGGTCGGCGTGATCTCTGCCTTCAACTTCCCGGTCGCCGTGTGGTCATGGAATGCGGCGCTCGCGCTAGTCTGCGGCGATTCGGTGGTGTGGAAGCCCTCCGAAAAAACGCCGCTGACCGCGCTCGCCACGCACGCCATCGCGCAGCGCGCGCTCGCCCGCTTCGGCGATGCGCCGGAGGGCCTGCTCGAACTGCTGGTCGGGCAGCGCGACGTCGGCGAACTGCTGGTCGACGACCCGCGTGTGCCCGTGCTGTCGGCCACCGGCTCGACGGCGATGGGACGCCAGGTCGGTCCACGGCTGGCCGCCCGCTTCGCGCGCGCCATTCTCGAACTCGGTGGCAACAACGCGGCCATCGTCACGCCCTCGGCGGACCTCGACCTCGCGTTGCGCGGCATAGCCTTCGCCGCCATGGGCACGGCCGGCCAGCGCTGCACCACGCTGCGCCGGCTGTTCGTGCACGACAGCATCTACGACGCGCTGGTGCCCAGGCTGGCGACGGTCTACGGCCAGGTGAAGGTCGGCGACCCGCGCGTGTCCGGAACGCTGGTCGGGCCGCTGATCGATGCCGCCGCATTCGACGGCATGCAGAAGGCGCTGGCGGAAAGCCGCGCCGCGGGCGCGACCGTCCATGGCGGCGAACGCGTGGCCGGCATCGGCGGCGATGAGGCGTACTACGCGCGCCCCGCGCTGGTCGAGCTGCCGGCGCACGCCGGCCCGGCCTTGCGCGAGACCTTCGCACCGATCCTCTACGTCGTTCGCTACAGCAGCTTCGATCAGGCCATCGAGTGGCACAACGCGGTGGGCGCCGGCCTGTCGTCCTCGATCTTCACGCTCGACATGCGCGAGGCCGAGCGCTTCATGTCGAGCGCCGGATCCGACTGCGGCATCGCCAACGTCAACATCGGCCCGAGCGGCGCGGAGATCGGCGGCGCCTTCGGTGGCGAGAAGGAGACCGGCGGCGGCCGCGAGGCGGGCTCCGACGCATGGAAAGCCTACATGCGCCGCGCGACCAACACCATCAACTACTCGACCGCGCTGCCGCTCGCGCAGGGCGTGACCTTCGACATCGGGGACTGAGCGTGAGGGCCACCGCCACCCTGGCGAACGAGGCGGCGCCAGCGCCAGCGTTCGCGCCGTCGCAGCGGCTGCGCGCGATCGGCGTGTCCGAGATCCTGCGCATCTCCGACCATGCGAATGCGCTTCGGCGCGCCGGGCGTCCGGTGATCGTGCTGGGTGCGGGCGAACCCGACTTCGACACGCCGGAGAACATCCGTGCGGCGGCCTTGCGGGCCATCGCGCGCGGCGAGACACGCTACACCGTGCTCGACGGCAGCAACGAGATGAAGGCCGCGGTGCGCCACAAGTTCCAGCGCGACAACTCGCTGGAATTCGCCCTCGACGAGATCAGCGTGAGCGCCGGCGCCAAGCAGGTGATCTTCAACGCGCTGATGGCCAGCCTGGAGCCGGGCGACGAGGTGATCCTGCCGGCGCCCTACTGGACCTCCTATGCCGACATCGTGCAGATCTGCGGCGGCGTGCCGGTGGTGCTGCCTTGCAGCGAGGGGCATGGTTTCCGCCTCGATGCCGGACAGCTCGACGCCGCGATCACGCCGCGCACGCGCTGGGTCTTCCTGAACTCGCCTTCCAACCCGAGCGGCGCGGCCTACAGCGCGGCGCAGCTGCGACCTCTCGCCGATGTGCTGCTGCGTCATCCGCAGGTCTGGCTGCTGGCCGACGACATCTACGAGCACATCCTCTACGACGGCCTGGCCTTCGCGACGCCGGCTGCCGTGGAACCCCGGCTGCGCGAGCGCACGCTGACCGTCAATGGCGTCTCCAAGGCCTATGCGATGACCGGATGGCGCATCGGCTACGGCGCCGGCCCGCGCGACCTGATCGCAGCCATGGCCGTCGTGCAGAGTCAGTCGACGTCCTGCCCGTCTTCGGTCAGCCAGGCCGCCGCGATCGAGGCACTGACCGGATCGCAGGACCTCATCGGCGCGCGCTGCGCCGATTTCCAGGCGCGCCGGGATCTCGTCGTAGATGCGCTCAACGTCATCCGCGGTCTGCATTGCCGCAGGCCCGAGGGTGCCTTCTACACCTACGCCAGTTGCGCCGGCGCGCTCGGTCATTCGACGCGACGCGGCATGCGACTGCAGACCGACGCCGACTTCTGCCGCTATCTGCTGCAGGACTTCGAAGTGGCCGTCGTGCCCGGCAGCGTGTTCGGGCTGGCGCCGTACTTCCGCATCTCCTATGCCACCTCGATGGCGCAACTGCAGGAGGCCTGCGCGCGCATCGCGGCGGCCYGCGCGGCGCTCGAGTGACGGCCTCTCTCCCTCTCTCCGATTGGAAACTTCCATGACATCCCTCCGCACCGGTGGCCAGATCCTGGTCGACCAACTCGTCGCGCATGGCGTGCAGCAGCTCTTCTGCGTCCCCGGCGAGAGCTTTCTCGCCGTGCTCGACGCCCTCCACGATGCCTCCATCGCGGTCACCGTTTGCCGCCAGGAAGGTGGCGCGGCGATGATGGCCGAGGCCCAGGGAAAACTCACCGGCCGCCCCGGCATCTGCTTCGTCACGCGCGGGCCCGGTGCCACCAACGCGGCCGCCGGCGTGCACATCGCGCACCAGGACTCGACACCGCTGTTGCTCTTCGTGGGCCAGGTGGCGCGCGACGCACTGGGGCGCGAAGCCTTTCAGGAACTCGACTACAGCGCCGTGTTCGGCACCATGGCCAAGTGGGTCGTCCAGGTCGACGACCCGAAGCGACTGCCCGAACTGATTTCGCGCGCCTTTCACGTCGCCACTTCCGGCCGCCCCGGCCCGGTGGTCATCGCGCTGCCCGAAGACATGCTGACCGAAGCCGCGGACATCGCCGACGCGCTGCAGTACGCGGTGACGGAAACCCATCCGGGCGCGGCCCAGATGGTCGAGCTGACGCAGCGTCTGGCCGCGGCCGAACGGCCCGTCATGGTGTTGGGTGGCAGTCGATGGTCGGAAGCCGCGACGCGACAGATCGCGGCTTTCGCCGAGGCCTTTTCGCTGCCGGTGTACTGCTCGTTCCGCCGGCAGATGCTGTTCAGCGCCGACCACCCCTGCTATGCCGGCGATCTCGGCCTGGGCGTCAATCCCGCGGTCCTGGCGCGCATCCGCGCGGCCGACCTGGTCCTGCTGGTCGGCGGGCGCCTGTCCGAGGTGCCGTCACAGGGCTACGAGCTGCTCGGCATCCCGACGCCCCGGCAGGCGCTGGTGCACGTGCATGCCGACGCCGACGAGCTCGGCAAGCTGTACCGTGCGACGCAGGCCATCCACGCCTCGCCGCAGGCCTTCGCCGAGGTAGCCGCCACGCTGCGCCCCGCCTCGGCGCCGAGCTGGCAGGCCGAGACCGCCCAGGCGCGCGCGGCGTTCCTGGCCTGGAGCGATCCGGCGCCGATCCGCATCCCGGGCCCCTTGCAGATGGGCGAGGTGATGTCGCATCTGCGCGAGGTGCTGCCGCCCGACACCATCTTCTGCAACGGCGCCGGAAACTTCGCCACCTGGGTGCACCGCTTCTGGCCGTTTCGCGCGTTCGCCAGCCAACTGGCGCCGACCAGCGGCTCCATGGGCTACGGCCTGCCGGCCGGCGTGGGCGCCAAGCGGCTGTGGCCCGAACGCGAGGTGCTGGTGTTCGCTGGCGACGGCGACTTCCTGATGCATGGCCAGGAGTTCGCGACCGCCGTGCAGTACGGCCTGCCGATCATCGTGGTGCTGCTGGACAACGCCATGTACGGCACGATCCGCATGCACCAGGAGAAGCACTACCCGGGCCGCATCAGCGCCACGCAGTTGAAGAACCCGGACTTCCAGGGCTATGCGGAGGTGTTCGGCGGCCATGGCGAACGCGTGACGTCCACGGCGGAGTTCGCACCGGCACTCGCGCGTGCACGGGCCAGTGGCAAGCCCGCGATCCTGCATTGCCTGCTCGACCCGGAAGCGATCACCCCGGCCAGCACCTTGCAGGGCATTCGCGCTGCGGCGCGAGGCGGCAACTAGCGCCGCGAGCAAGACGGCACGCAGCACGACGATCGCACACTCAACCCTGGCAGCCGAGGATCGCCCGGTTGCGGGCCTCGAGCGTTTCGATCGTCTTCGCCGTCGCGCCCGGTCCAGGTTCGAGACGCACGTCGCGCAATCCCAGAGTGCGCGCGCCCACGCGCAGTCCCACCGGTTCGACGGGCTTGCCGCTGCCGTGCTCGACGAGCCGCAGCGGCGCTTCGTGCTCACCCCACTGGTCTCCCCATTGCATCAACGCGACGAGCACCGGATAGAGAGCCTCGCCCTTCTCCGTTAGCCGGTATTCGTTGCGCCGCTCACTTCCCTCGGCCGGCGCCTTTTCCAGTACGCCGTGCTCGACGAGGCTGTTCAACCGCGTCGTCAGCACATTGCGCGCGATCCCCAGGCGGCGCTGGAAGTCGTCGAAGCGCGTCGTGCCCAGCGTGCACTCGCGCACGATGAGCAGGCTCCACCACTCGCCGACCTGATCGAGAGCGCGAGCGATCGAGCAGTTCATGCCATCAAAAGTCTTTCGATACATGGGGTCATGCTAATCCATTCAGTTGCGTGATGCAACTTTATGGGTTATCGTAAGTTTCGTCACGCAACTAGTTTTGGACGTCGGCCACTTGTCACGCCGGGGTCTTTCAGGAGTTTCTTCATGGACAAACGCCTCCTCGTTCTGGCCAGCGGCATGTTCGCGATCGGCACCGACAGCTTCGTCGTCGCCGGCGTGCTCACCCAGGTCTCCGCCTCGCTCGGCGTATCCGTCGCGCTGGCCGGGCAGATGGTCACGCTCTACGCGCTGAGCTATGCGCTGCTGTCGCCGGTCATCGCCGCGGCGGCCGCGCACTGGCCGCGCAAACGGCTGCTGCTCAGTGGGCTGGTGATCTTCGTGCTCGGCAATGTCGTGACTGCCGTGGCGCCCAACATCGAGTTGGTGCTGGCGAGCCGTTTGCTGGCCGGCCTGGGCGCCGCCATGTTCAGCCCGACCGCGACAGCCGCCGGCGCTTCGCTGGTGCCGCCCGAGCAGCGCGGCCGCGCATTGGCCATCGTCATCGCGGGCCTGTCGAGCGCCACGGCGCTGGGCGCGCCTCTGGGCACCTTCATCGGCGGATGGCTGGACTGGCGAGCGACGATGTGGTTCGTGGCCGCCGTCGGCACGGTGGCCGCGCTGGGCGTGGCCTGGCGCCTGCCGGAGATCCCGGCCGCGCCAGCCGTCAGCCTGGCGCGCCGCCTCGCGCCTCTGGGCGATGCACGCGTGGTACTGACGCTGCTGACCACCTGGCTGGTGTATTCGGGCCTGTTCCTCGTCTACACCTACAGCAGCTCGAGCTTCGATCGCGCCACCGGCGGCGATTCGCGCGTGCTGGCTGGCCTTCTGCTGCTCTGGGGTGTGGCCGCGACGGTGGGCAACCTGGCCGCCGGCCGACTGACCGACCGCTTCGGTAGCCGCCGCATCATCAACACGGCGATCGTCGTGCTCGTGGTGGACTTCGCGCTGCTGCCCTGGAGTTCGGCCTCGCTCGTGACGCTGGCGCCCGCGCTCGTGGTCTGGGGCCTGTTCGGCTGGGGCATGCTGGTGCCGCAGCAGCACCGCCTGATCGGTGTCACACCCTCCGCGGCGCCGCTGCTGTTGGGGCTGAACTCAGCCGCAATCTATGTCGGCGTATCGATGTCGGGAATCGTCGGCGGTGCAGCGCTCACTTGGTTCGACAGCCATTCCCTGGGGCTGGTCGGAGCGGTCTTCATTGCGGTGGCGCTGTTGGCTGCCGAATGGGCGCAGCAGCGTATTGCACGGGCGGATCGCCAGCCGACCGGCGCGGCCGCCGTTGCTTCTGTTACGGCCCGGTGATGCGATGGCGCGCTCGCGCCGCCCGCTCATCCCGGATCACCGGCCACGCGTACGGTGTCGCCGGTGTCGCGGACCCAGCCGCCGCCGAGGGCCCGGTACAGATCGACCAGGCTTTCCAGACTGTTCATGCGGACCGACACCAGCGCCAGCTGGGCGTTGTAGAGGTCCTGCTGTGCCGAGAGCATATCGAGGTATCCGTCCACGCCGCTCTCGTAGCGGACCTGCGAGAGCCTCAAACGCCACGACTCGACATCGGCGTAGCGCTGCGCGGCCACCAGCTGTTCATCGTAGGTGGCGCGAGCGGCAAGGCCATCGGACACCTCCCGGAACGCGGTCTGTATCGCTTTCTCGTGCTGCGCGATGCCGATGTCCTTGCGCACCTTCGCAACGTCGAGATTGGCCCGGTTGGCACCAGCGTCGAAGATCGGCATTGCGAGCGAGGGGACGAACGACCATGCGCTGGCCGATCCCAACGCGCCGGTCAACGTGATGCGCGGAAAGAAAGCCGCTCGTGCCGCGCCGATGTCCGCATTCTCCGAACGCAGCACTGCTTCGGCCTGCAGGATGTCCGGTCGGCGCGCCAGCAGGTCGGAAGGCAGGCCGGCGGGCACGTCGTCCCTGATGACCTGCTCGCCCAGTCGCACCGGAGGCGACAAGGATGGCGGCAGCGGCTCGCCGACCAGCAGCACCAGTCCGTTTTCCGCCTGCGCCCGCAAGCGCACCAACTCGGCCTCGTTGACCCGGGCCAGCTCGACCAGGGTCTGCGCCTGGGTCAGGTCGAGATCCGATGCGGTGCCCACGTCGAATCGGCGCTGCACGATCGCGAGAGAGCGGGTGGCGGCCTCGAAGGTCTTGCGCGTGACGGCGAGTTGCTCGTCAAATGCGAGCACGGTGAAGTACTGGTCGGCGACTTGCGACACCAGCAGGATCTGGGCGGCTTGGCGCGCGTGCGCGCTAGCGAGGTATTGCTCGAACGCCGCATCGCTCAGGCTCTGCAACCGGCCGAACAAGTCGACCTCCCACGTCACGGAAAGCTCCGCCGCCGCCGAATGCGCGACGAGCGTCTTGCCGCCCTGCGTCAGGCTGCCGGGCGTTGGCGCCTGCGCGCCAACGGTGCCGGATCGATCCGATACAGCCGCTGGTTCGCCTTGACGTCCGAGCCCTCCTCGAACTCGCGCTTGAGGACGATCCCGTCGACCCGCGCGCGCACCTGCGCCACGAGGTACGCCGAGGTGCGGCCCGGAAGCTCGGTACGGATCGGCACCGACTGCCGATGCACGGCGACCACTTCGACCTCCGGCGCCTGGACAACAGGCGCATGGGGCTTCGAGTCTCCGCAAGCCGCCAGCAGGAGGAAGACGCAGAGGGCGGCGCTGCCGCGGCAGCGCGAGAGTGCTGTTTGCGAGGTCATTGAGCGAGATCCCGTCAAGTGAATGAACGCCGCGCAAGGCGGCACCCGTGGGCGACAGGCCGGTCGCCGTTGTGCTTGATGCCAGCGCCGGGCACCGCGTGGGTCATCGCGAATGCCGGCATCGGACCGGCAGCCGCCAACCACGTCAGCGCCATGATTTGCACGAGGCGGTACCCCCGGAGCTCCAACCGAATGAACATGCCGGTGGATCCACAAGGCCTACTTCAATGCGACGGCCGAATGCGAGCCGGCCTGGTACCGGTTGGCCACCAGCTCGAAGGAGCCACTGTCTTCGCCATACAGCTGGTCGAGCGTGCCGTTCTTCTCCGCGGTTGCTAGTTCGGCTTTTACTTCCGCGCGCGGCATGTCCAGCGTCTGGTGACGCGAGAGGTAGAACGAACCGCTGTCGGTACCGTCCAGCACGTTCAGCGTGCCGTCGGCGCGGGCCTCCTTGACTTCGCCCTTCACCTCGATGCGCGTTTCGGTCGGTTGGAAGTGGGCCGCGAGATAGGCCGAGCCGCTGTCCTCGCCGGTGAGCGCGCCGAGTTGCCCGCTGGCCTGAGCGGCCTTGAGCTGGGCATTCACTTCGGCACAGCTCAACTGGGCCGAGGCCACAGTGGCCGACAGGGTGAGGACGGTGGCCAGCAAGGCCAGGGTGACATGGGAATGCTTCATGGTGATTTTCATCATGCGTGTCTGAATGAAGGAGAGGCCAACGCCGACAGACACGCATCCGACAACCTCTTCGAAGACACCGGGCGACTCGCGTCGGCTTCGGTGGCTCCACTGTCGGAGCCGGTGGTTGCTGTCGGATTGCGCCGCCGCGGACGCGCAATGCGCCTGCAACACGCAAAATTGCTTCTGAAACATGGCCATTTCAGCCTGTGCGGGATGCCAGTCGATCGGCTTTTGGCACCTGCATCGAGGATGGGTTTGGCGATCTCATCCGGATTGCATCGACAACCAGGGCTGACGGCACCGGAGTTCTGGTGATCCACCGAGCGGATTCGGCGACCGGGCTCATTCATTGGGGGGTGCGCAGATGCGCCGGGGTGCCTAAGAGATTATCCGTAAATAGTACTATCTCGTTCCAAGCCGCAATCCCTGCGGTCTTGGGGCGAAACGATGACAGCCAAACGCGTTGAGTCATGGGTGGTGACGGACGACTTCTGGGCGCGGGTTGAGCCGCTCATTCCGACGCGCACTCGACCCGATGACAAAGGGTATGTGCGCAAGGCGGGCGCGGGAAGACCGCCGAAGCCGGCGCGCCAGGTCTTCGAGGCGGTGATGTACGTGCTACGCACGGGTTGTCAATGGAAGGCTTTGCCCAAGCAACGATTCGGCAGTGCGAGCGCCGTGCACAAGCGTTTCCTGGAATGGGAGAAGGCTGGCGTGTTCGAAGCGCTGTGGAAGGCCGGGCTTGCCGAGTACGACCAGATGGAGGGAATAGCCTGGCGATGGCAAAGCGTGGACGGGGCGATGTTCAAAGCGCCCATGGCGCAAGAAGCGGTCGGACCGAACCCGACCGATCGAGGAAAAAAAGGGGAGCAAGCGTCACCTGCTGTGACGTGGCGTCCCGTTGTCGTTCATCGTGACCGCAGCCAACGTGAATGACACCACCATGCTCGACGCGGTGTTGCAGGCCATCGTCGTGCAGCGCCGGCAACCGCCTCAAAGGCGCAGCAAGCACCTGTGCGCCGATGCGGAATACCGAAGCCGCGCCGGCGCCGAGGTCATCAAAGAGCACGGCTATATCCCTCATGTCGTCGATCGCCTGCAGGAGGCGGATCGCAAGCGTCGCGATCCAAAGAAGAAGGCTCGACGTTGGGTCGTCGAGGTCTGCCACAGTTGGTTCGACCGCTTCCGAAAACTACTCGTACGCTACGAGAAGCTGGAGCGCAGCTTGGTTGCGCTCAACCACCTCGCGGCGGCGATCATCGCGTTCCGCAAAGTGCCGGCGGACGTCAATATTATTTACGGATAAGTTCTACGATCGGCTGCCTGGATCCCTTCATGATCGCAGCGAAAGCCACCGATGAGTTCGACGGCCTCATCCGTCCCGCGCCCCGGTGCAGCGCATCGCGCGTGTTCATGGTGCATCGGAACCATCGCATCGCCGGGCCGTTCCTCTTGCTGGTGCCCTCCGAAGTCATGGGCGCATCGGCGCACCGATCGCGTCCTGGCAGGCGGTATCGACAGGCTTGCCGTCGTCGAACGTGAAGACCACAATCGGGCCGAGGAAAGAATGGCGCTCCAGGCCCGATCAGAACTCAATCGCGAGCGCGTCGTACGTGCTGTGCTGGTCCTCGACGTGGTCGAGTCGGTTCGACTGGTGCAAGAAGACGAAGCGGGGGCGGTACAGCGCTGGAGAGCCTATGCCTCCGAAGCCGCCGACGCCAAGGTGACACTGACGCCCGTGCTGCGCATGCGCGGGGAGAACGGCATCGGCTTCTACAACTGGGGCGACTACAAGAACCCGAAGTTGGACGCGCTTGCGGCCGCGTCGTCGATCGAGCCCGACTTCCTCAAACGCGAGCAGCTGATCAAGGCGGCTTTTCGGGAGCAGAGCGAGCTGGTGCATCACATTCCGCTGCATCGCCAGGTGATCCCTTGGGCCATGCACAGCGATGTCGATGCAGTGCACCGGCCGGACAACTGGCTGGAATGGAGATGGGTCAGCATCCGCTAGGACTGACCGGCGACGCACTCGCGCACAAGTGGTCGACCAGGCTACGCGCCGCGGGCGACAGGGCCTCGAGCGAGCGTACGCAGACCATGAGCTGGCGCCGCACCCAGGGCTCGTCGAGCGCCACCGCACGGATGCCCAGCGATGACAGATAAAGGCGCGCGCTCAGGCGCGGCAGGATGCCGATGCCCATGCCGGCCGCCACCATTAAAGACATCGCGTCGTAGCCGCTGACCTGGATCCGCAGGCGCAGCGGCAGGCCGATCTCGGCAGCCGCCTTGTGCAGCTGGTTGTTGACCGCGCTGCCCGGATGGGCGCCGACGAACTCGTGCGCCAGTGCTTCCCGAAAACTCGCCTTCCTGCGCCGTGCCAGCGGGTGCTCGCGCGGCACGATCAGCACCAGTTCGTCCTCCCGGTACGGCAGCATCGTGAGCACCTCGCCGTAGGCGCCGGCGTTGAGGATGCCGATGTCGGCCGTGCTGTCGGCCACGGCGCGCGCGATGGCCGTGCTGATGCGCTCCTGCAGGTGCACCTGCACCAGCGGCGCGGTCGCCATGAAGCTGCGCAGGTCGTCCGGCAGGAACTGGGTGATGGCCGAGATGTTGGCGAACACCCGCACATGCCCGCGCAGCCCGCTCGCATAGCCGGCCATCTGCTCGGCGATGTCGTCCAGGCCGTTGAGCACGCCGCGCGCGAGCCCGAGTAGCGCATGCGCCGCCGCGGTCGCCTGCAGGCCCTTGTTGCTGCGCTGGAACAGCACCGCGTCGAGCGCCTCCTCGAGTTCGCTGATGCGCTTGCTCACGGCCGCCGGCGCCAGGTGCTCGCGCAGCGCGGAGGCCGCGATGGTGCCCTCTTCCATGACGGCGACGAACAGGCGCAGCGAGACGGGATCGAGCTTCATGAGGCCTATTTGAGCACCATCGCGATCCGCGATGGCAGCCTCGCCAATCACCGCTTTGCAGGTCCCCGGCGGCTGGCCATGATTCGTCCCCATGAACGCTGCTTCCAACGCCTCTTCTCCGCCCCCGGTCTCCGCTGCCCTCGCCGGCCTCAAGGTGGTCGAGATGGGCCAGCTGATCGCCGGCCCCTTCTGCGGCAAGACGCTCGGCGAGTTCGGCGCCGACGTCGTCAAAATCGAGACGCCGGGCAGCGGCGACCCGCTGCGCAACTGGCGGATGCTGCAGGACGGCACCTCCGTCTGGTGGCAGGTGCAATCGCGCAACAAGCGCTCGGTGGCGATCGACCTGCGCGCGGCCGAAGGCCAGGCGCTCGCGCGCCGGCTGATCGCCGAGGCCGACGTGCTGATCGAGAACTTCAGGCCCGGCACGCTCGAAGGCTGGGGCCTGGGCTGGGAGGACCTGCGCCGCATCAACCCGGGGCTGGTGATGCTGCGCATCTCGGGCTACGGCCAGACCGGCCCCTACCGCGACCTGCCCGGCTTCGGCGCCATCGGCGAGGCCATGGGCGGGCTGCGCCACCTCACGGGGGAGCCCGGCCGGGTTCCGGTTCGCGTCGGGGTCTCGATCGGCGACACGCTGGCGGCGCTGCACGGCACAATCGGCGTCCTGCTGGCGCTCTACCACCGCAAGGTGCATGGCGGGCCCGGGCAGGTGATCGACGTGGCGCTGCACGAGGCGGTCTTCAACGTGATGGAAAGCCTGCTGCCCGAATACAGCGCCTTCGGCG
The DNA here is from genome assembly GCF_056401695.1 of Variovorax sp. P4_D9. Lineage (NCBI taxonomy): Bacteria > Pseudomonadati > Pseudomonadota > Betaproteobacteria > Burkholderiales > Comamonadaceae > Variovorax > Variovorax sp. P4_D9. The sequence goes on along the minus strand of NZ_JBFUIU010000115.1, from coordinate 1,340 downwards.
CCGTGCGCGAGGCGGCCGGCAGCGCGCTGCCGGGCATCGCGCCGTCCAACGCCTACCGCTGCGCCGACGGCCACGTGCTGGTGGCGGGCAATGGCGACAGCATCTTCCGCCGGCTCATGGAGGTGGTGGAGCGGCCCGACCTGGCGGCCGCGCCCGACCTGCAGAGCAATGCCGGCCGGGTGGCGCGGGTCGACGAGCTCGACGCCGCGATCGGCGCCTGGACCCTGTCACGCCCGATCGACGAGGTGCTTCGGCAGCTCGGCGCGGCCAAGGTTCCGGCCGGCCGGGTCTACACCGCGAAGGACATCCACGAAGACTCGCACTACCGGGCGCGCGACATGATCCTGCGCCAGACCACGCGCGACGGCCGCGAGATCGACGTCCCCGGCATCGTGCCCAAGCTGTCGGGCACGCCCGGCAGCGTGCGCTCGTCGGCCCCGYGGCTCGGCGACGACACCGATGCCGTGCTGCGCGAGGCCGGCCTGACACCCGAACAGATCACCCTGCTCCGCTCGAAAGGCGCCATCGCATGACCACGTCGAACTTACCCTGGGCCGGCGCGCGCCGCCGCGTCCACATGCAGGAAGTCGGGCCGCGCGACGGCCTGCAGATGGAGGCGGCCTTCGTGCCGACCGCCGACAAGATCGCATTGATCGATGCGCTGTCGGCGGCCGGGCTGGCGAAGATCGAGGCCACCGCCTTCGTCTCGCCGCAGGCCATCCCGGCGCTGCGCGATGCCGAGATCGTGCTGCGCGAGATCGAACGCGCTCCGGGCGTCGTCTACACCTGCCTGGTGCCGAACGTGCGCGGCGCCGAGCGCGCGATCGACGCCCGCGCCGACGAACTCAACCTCGTGATGTCGTGCAGCGAGACCCACAACCTCGCCAACTTGCGGATGACCCGCGCTCAGTCGTTCGCGGCTCTGTCCGAGGTGATCGCGCTGGCGGGCCAGGCCGGGGTGCCGATCAACGTCTCGCTGTCCTGCGTGTTCGGCTGCCCGATGGAGGGCGACATCGACCCCGCCGTGGTGCTCGACTGGGCGGCACGCTTCATGGCCGCCGGCGCCCGCGGCATCACGCTGTGCGACACGACCGGCATGGCCTTTCCGACCCAGGTGGCGCAGTTGGTGAAGTCGTTTCGCGAACGCCTGCCGGGGGCCGAACTGACGCTGCACTTCCACAACACGCGCGGCATGGGGCTGGCGAACGTGCTGGCATCGCTGGACGCCGGCGCCGATCGCTTCGACGCCTCGCTCGGCGGTCTCGGCGGCTGTCCCTATGCACCGGGCGCCAGCGGCAACGTCTGCACCGAGGAGATCGTGCACGCGCTCGAACTGATGG
>NZ_JBFUIU010000114.1:0-16698 GCF_056401695.1 Variovorax sp. P4_D9 | reverse complement strand
TCCTCAGCGACAACCTGATCGACACCATCGACCAGCTCGGTCTGGCCGGCGTGCCCTTGATGACCGCACCCAACGACATCTACTACGAGATGCTCGAGACGCGGCTGCCAGGCCACGGCCAGCCGGTCGCCGAACTGCAGGCGCGCGGCATCCTGCTCGACGGAAGCACCGAGGGCGGCAMCCCGCGCCTGCTGCTGCAGATCTTCTCGGAGACCGCCTTCGGCGGCCCGGTGTTCTTCGAGTTCATCCAGCGCAAGGGCGACGACGGGTTCGGCGARGGCAACTTCAAGGCCCTGTTCCAGTCGATCGAGCGCGACCAGGTGCGCCGCGGCGTCCTGAAGACGGACTGAGGTCCGAGCTTCGGCCTCCGGGGAGAGGCCGACCGACAGCTAGTTTCCACGCGCAAGGCTTTCGCCGAAGGAGTCGTCGCGCCCCGTCGATTCGCCTCTACCAAGTTCCAGGAGACAAGCATGTCCACGTCGACCATCGCCGCCAAAGACGCACTCTCCGATCGATGTCGTCGCCTGGCACGGCAACGACGCACCGTACAAGTACGACCTGCGCCGCTTCAATGCCATCGGTTCGATCAGCTTCGACCATCCCGATCCGTCGATATTCCTTGTCCTGCACAGCGCCTCGGACACGCCCAGCTTCAGCAGCATCGACTTCGTGATCTTTCCGCCGCGCGTGCTGGCCATGCAGGACACCTTCCGCCCACCCTGGTTCCATCGCTGTCGCGAGCGAGTTCATGAGCCTGGTGCACGGCGCCTACGACTCGAAGGCCGAAGGCTTCTCGCCCGGGAGAGCGAGCCTGCTCAACAGCATGACCGGCCACGGTCCGGACGCGGAGACCTTCGAGAAAGCCAGCCGGCCGACCTGTCGAAGCCCGACGTGATTCGCGACACGATGGCCTTCATGTTCGAGACCCGCTGCGTGCTGCGCCCGACCCGGCATGCGCTCGAATCGGCCGAACTGCAGGTCGACTACTACCGTTGCTGGCAGGGACTGCAGAAGCACTTCGATCCGAACAAGCCTTGAACGCCACCGAGGAACCTACCATGACACCCACCACCGACACTACGCACGACGCGAGTCTGAAAAGCTGGCTCGAATCCGCCAACGATCCCGCTTGCGACTTCCCGATCCAGAACCTTCCCTTCGGCCGATTCCGACGCGAGCATGACAGCGGCCTCTGCATCGGTGTCGCCATCGGGGACCAGGTGCTCGACCTGCGCCGCGTGGGCCTGGTTCAAAGCGGACAGATGAACCAGTTGATGCGTCTTCCGCGAGAAGCCCGTCTGGCGATCCGACAAGCCATCTCGGAAGGCATGCGCCAGGGCAGCGCGCAACAATCGAAGTTCAAGGCCGCGCTGGTTCCGCAAGCCAGGGTCGAGATGGGTTTGCCTTGCGAGATCGGCGACTACACCGACTTCTACACCAGCATCCATCACGCAACGACCGTGGGCAAGCAGTTCCGCCCCGACAAAAGGCTCCGGCCCGTCGCTCGCGGACGCCATGGGCGGTCAGATTCCGGTGGTGTCATCCACCTTGGGAGCAGCACTTCCCCACATCAAGGCGGGGAAGCTGAGGGCGCTGGCGGTCACCTCCGAGAAGCGCTGGCCGACGCTGCCCGAGGTACCGACCGTCACGGAAGTGATCGGCAAACCCTTCGTACACCTGACCTGGCTCGGGATCCTTGCCCCCAAGGGAACGCCTGCGCTAGTGTTGGCGCAGCTCAATGCCGAGTTGAACAGGGTGGTGTCCGACCCGGCGGTCAAGGCGACGATCGACGGCATGGGGACCACCGCGGTGGGCGGGTCCGCGATCGCCTTCCAGAAAGTCATCGACGACGAGGCCGTGGCTTCCAAGGCCCTCGTTCAAAGCGCCAAGCTTCGGGGCGATTGACGGGATCGCGCCGGGCCGAGTTCGATAGAGCGATGGCCTTGAGCGGCGCGACACGCGTGCACGGGTCGAGAGGTCGGACCCAAGGATGGGTCCGGGCCCAGTCTCGGAATGGGCGGCGCGCTTCGTTCAGCGCAGCGAGGCACTGCGCAACGCAGGCCCCTGAAGCCGGCCGGCAGGCCTCGCGTCAGTCGGCCAGGAGCCTTCCCGCGAACGAGGAGAACCGAGCCAGATAGGCACGAAGGAACGCGGCCGTCGCTGCTTCACGCACCGTGTCCTCCGCGTCCAGAAGCTCGGGCTTGAACGAAATGTAGGCCTCGCCGCCGACCACGGAAGCGCCGAGGATGCCGAGGATCTGCCGCAGGTGCTGCTGGCCGACGGCGGTGCCGATCGCGCCCGGCGAAGTCCCGGTGATGGCGATCGGCTTGTCCTTCCACACATTGCGATCCATCGGCTTGGAGCCCCAGTCGATCGCATTCTTCAGCACCGCGGGGACCGAGCGGTTGTATTCGGGCATGACGATGAGCATGGCATCCGCCCGCGCGCATTGCGTGGTGAATGCGTTGACCGCGGCCGGCCTGTCCGCCTCCAGGTCGCCGTTGTACATCGGCAGGTCCCCAAGCGCGATCTCGTGGAAATCGAGTTCGGGTGGCGCCAGCTTAGTCAGCGCCCGGGCCAGCCGGCGATTGAGGGAGGCCTTGCGCAGGCTGCCGATGAGGATGGCGGTCTTGATGGTCTTCACGGAATGTCCCAGGGGGCTCACGCGGCGCCGTGCGCCTCGCGCAGGATCTTCGCCGCCGAGACCATCGCCCGCAGCTTGGCCGTGGCGACGTCGCGCGCCAGATACTTCATGCCGCAGTCGGGTGCCAAGATCACGTTCTCGGGCTTGACATACGGCAGCGCACGGCGGATGCGCTCGACGATAGTCTCGACCGACTCGACCTCGGGCGTCGACAGGTCGATGCAGCCCACCATCACCCGCTTGCCGTCGAGCGCCTGCAGCGCCGAGCAGTCCAGGTGCGACTGCGCCGTCTCGACCGACACCTGCCGGCAGCTGCATTGCGCCAGTTCGGGCAGGAAGGAGTAGCCGCTGGGCCGCTCGTGGATGATCGCCGCGTAGCCGAAGCAGATATGGACTGCGGTCGTCCCCGTGATGCCGTCGAGCGCGCGGTTCAGGGCCGCGAGGCCGTACTGCCGTGCCTTCTCGGGCCGCGCCTGCATATAGGGCTCGTCGATCTGCACCACGTCGGCGCCGGCCGCGAACAGGTCGCGGATCTCGGCGTTGACCGCCTCGGCATAGTCCATCGCCGCTTCTTCCTCGCTGCCGTAGAAGTCGTTCTGCGCCTGCTGCAGCATCGTGAACGGACCGGGCACGGTGATCTTGACTTGCCGGTCGGTGTGGGCGCGCAGGAACTTCAGGTCCTCGACCTCGACCGCATGGCGGCGCCGGATGCGGCCGACGATGCGCGGCACCGGGTTCGGATGGCCCGAGCGGTCCAGCGCCGTGCCGGGGTTGTCGAGGTCGATGCCGTCGAGCGCGGTCGCGAAGCGGTTCGAATAGCTCTCGCGCCGGATCTCGCCGTCGCTCACGATGTCCAGGCCGGCCTCCTCCTGGGCCCGGATCGCGATCAGCGTGGCGTCGTTCTGCGCCTCTTCCAGGTACTGCGGCGGAATGCGCCAGAGCTCGCGTGCCCGCACGCGCGGCGGGAAGCGGCCGGCGAGCTTGGCACGGTCGATCAGCCAGTCGGGTTGCGGGAAGCTGCCGACGATGGTGGTGGGAAACAGCATGCGGATCTCCAGGGTCTGGTGGAACAATGGACAAGGACGCGTCAGACGCCCAGATAGGCGCGCTGGATCTCGGGCCGGGACAGCAGCTCCTGCGGCGCGCCCTCGGCCACCACGCGGCCTTCTTCGAGCACGTAGGCTCGCTGCGAGATCTCCATCGCCATCACGACGTTCTGCTCGACCAGCAGCACCGACATGCCTCCCGCGTTGATACGCCGGATGGCGGCGAACATGTCGTGCACGATGCGCGGCGACAGGCCGAGCGAGGGCTCGTCGAGCAGCAGCAGCCGCGGCCGCGCCATCAACGCGCGGGCGATCGCGACCATCTGCTGCTGGCCGCCCGAGAGTTCGCCCGCCGGGCTCGCGAGCTTCTCCTTGATAGCCGGGAACAGCTCGATGACCTGCGCCAGCGTCTCCCGCCGTTCGGACTTGGCCTTCGGCAGGTAGCTGCCGAGCTCCAGGTTCTCGAGCACACTCATGCCCGTGAAGAGGCGCCGGCCCTCGGGCACCAGCGCGATGCCGACGTCGCAGAAGCGGTGCGCCGGYAGCTGCGTGATGTCGCGGCCGTCGAGCGAGATGCTTCCGCCGCGCGCGCGCAGCATGCCTGCGATGGTGTTGATGAGCGTGGTCTTGCCGGCGCCGTTGGGGCCCACCACGCACAGCAGCTCGCCGTCCCGGACGTCGAGCGAGACCGACCACAGCGCCTGCGCGGCGCCATAGGCCACCTGGAGATCGCGCACTTCAAGCATGGGCCTTCCCCAGGTAGGCGGTCATAACCTCKGGCCGCTGCATGACGTCGCCGACCGCGCCTTCGGCCAGCAGCTCRCCGTGATTCAGGACTACGATCCGGTCGGTGAGCGCCATCACGGCGCGCATCACGTGCTCGACGAAGACGATGGTCGAGCCCTGGTCGCGGATGCGCCGGATCAGCGCCACCGCATCGTCGATCTCGCTCGGCGTCAGCCCGCACAGCACCTCGTCAAGCAGCACCAGCCGCGGCCGCGCAGCCAGCGCGCGGGCGAGCTCGAGGAACTTGCGCTGGTGCAGGTTCAGGTCGTCCGGCCGCGCGCCGGCCTTGTCCTCCAGGCCGGTGAACTCGAGCCAGCGCATCGCCTGCCTGCAGGCCGCGGCGGGGTTGCGGGTCGAGCCGCCGAACATCGTCGCGACCGCCACGTTCTGCAGCACGCTCAGGTGCGCGAACGGACGCGGGATCTGATAGGTGCGGGCGATGCCGCTGCCCGCGATGCGATGCGCCGGCAGGCCGTTCAGGCAGCGGCCCTCGAACCAGATCTCGCCGCCGGTCGGCGCGAAATGGCCGCTGACGACATTGATGAAGGTCGATTTGCCGGAACCGTTGGGCCCCAGCAGGCCGAGGATCTCGCCGCGCCGCACCTCGACATCGACGCCGCCCAGCGCGCGCACGCCCTTGAAGGCCTTCGACAGGCCCTGCACGCGCAGCAGCACGTCGCCCCGCGCGCCTGCGGTCGCGGCGGAGCGGACCGGCGCCTCGGACACCGGAGTCGGGCCGCTCGGCACGGCCGGCGCGCGCTTCCAGATGCGGCGCAGGCGCTCGAGGATACCGTCGGGCATGAACAGGATCGCCGCGATCAGGATGACACCGATCATGGCCTTGCCGGCCACCGCATGGTCGGCCGCCGTGAAGCTGTAGAGCAGTCCAGTGATGACCACGGCGCCGATCGCCGGCCCGGCCCAGTGGCGCGTGCCGCCGAGCACGCTCATCAGCACCACCGTCAGCGGCACCGTGATCGTGAAGACGTCGCCGGCGGTCACGTAGGAAAGGAACAGCGCGTGGATGCCGCCGGCCACTCCGGCCAGCGCGCACGAGATCGCCAGTGCGAAGAGCTTGTAGCGGTAGGTGGGCACGCCCAGCACCTCGGCGGCGTCCTCATCGTCGTGGATCGCGAACAGCCCGGCGCCGAACTTCGACACCTGGATGGCCCAGGCGATCAGCAGCGTGGCCACGGCCGCGGCGAGCGCCAGCAGGTAGAAGGTGGCCGAGGGCGTGGGCCCGATCTTCGGCACAGGCACCGCGGCCAGCGAGACGCCATTGCCGCCGTCCAGCGGCGTGTTAACCACGATGGTGCCAATCACGAAGGTGATCGCCAGCGTGAGCAGCGCGAACAGCTCGCCGCGCACGCCCTTGACGCGGAACACCACGGCACCCAGCGCCACGCCGAGCAGCGCGGCGACGCCCGCGGCCACCGGCAGGGTCCAGAGAAAGGGCCAGTCGTAGCGTGCCATCAGGTTGGCGCTGGTGTAGATGCCGGCGCCAAAGAAGGCGCCGTGGCCGAAGGAGAAGTAGCCCGAGTAGCCGGACAGGATGTTCCACGAGGTCGCCAGCACCACCCAGTGCAGCATCAGGTAGAGCAGCGAGTCGTAGAAGGCCGGCAGGCCCAGCCGCGGCACAAAGGCCAGGGCCGCGCCGGCCAGCACGATGACCATCGGGGTTCGTTGGAAGATCATGCGGTCTTTCCGGGTCGCAGGACGAGGATCACGATCAGCAGCGTGAACGAGACGATCGGCGCCCACGAGGGTGCGGTCACCGCCATGGTGATCGCCTCGCTGATGCCGATCAGGGTGCCGGCGACGAGCGGCCCCAGCGCGCTGCCCAGGCCGCCCAGCATCACGGCCGCGAACACGACGCCGATCCAGGCGTACATCTGCGACGGCGCCAGCGTGAAGCTCAGAGCCAGGCAGACGCCAGCGACGCTGGCGAGCGCGGCGCAGGTGCCGGCCAGCGCCAGGCCGATCGCCTTCTGGTTGACGCCGAAGGCCGCGGCCACCGGTGCGTCCTGCGCGGCGGCACGCATCGCGCGCCCGAGGTCGGTGTAGCGCAGCACCGCCCAGACCGCGAAGGTGAGGCTCAGCGCGAGCAGCAGCGTGATGAGTTCGGGCACCGGCACGAACAACCCGCCGAGCTTGAACTTCTGCTCCGCATAGCTCGATTCGAGCTTGCGGAAGTCGGCGGTCCAGATCGACTGGATCACGCTCTCGGCGATGCCGGTGAGGCCGAAGGTCAGCAGCAGCGAATTGAAGGGCGTCACCTGGAAGCGGACCATCACCCAGTGCAGGCCGGCACCGAGCACAAGGAAGGCCGGCACGATGACCAGCAGCGTCAACAGCGGGTCCATGCCCATCGTCGAGAGCTGGTAGCAGAGGTAGGCCGCCAGGAAGGCGAACGCGAAGTGCGCCAGGTTGATCAGCCGGAGCAGGCCCCAGCTCAGGCTCAGGCCCAGGCCCATCAGGCCGTACAGCGCACCCACGAAGATGCCCGACAGGATGGACTGGGACAACAGCGAAAGGCTGGGCAGCGTGAAGTTCACGGCGTCAGCAGCTTGGCGCCACCCGAGGTGACTTCCTTGGGCCACACCACGACCCACTTGCCATCCTGGATCTGCTTGATGCGCATCAGGTCGTCGCCGAAGTTGCCGGTGCCGTCGAAGCGCAGCTTGCCCTGCAGGGTATCGATCTTGTGCGACTTGAGGTAGGCGGCGATCGCCTTGTCGTCCAGGCTCTGGGTGCCGACCACGCCGGCCTCGAGGATCTGCCAGGCGGTGTAGGAAGCCGCGGCCTGGGTCTCGACCGAGGTATCACTGAAGCCGGCCTTGGCCGCGCGCTCGCTGTAGATCTTCACGAACTCGGCGGCGCCGAGGTTGGAGGTGAAAGGCGGCTGCGCCTCGAAGATCGTCGCCGACAGCGCGTTCTTCGCGTCCGGCGACGCCAGCAGCGGGCCGGGCGCCGGGTAAAGATAGAAGTGCTGCGGCGGCGAATAGTCGATCTTCTTCATCGCGTCGAGCAGCAGGTTGCCCTCCAGGCCGATGGCGCCGACCCAGACGAAGTCGGGCTTGGCGTCCTTCACGCGATTGGCGATCGGGCCGAAGTCGCGGTTGCCGAAATCCCATTCGAGGAAGAGCACCTCGGTGAGGCCGCGCTTCTTGAGCACTTCGCGCGCGCCCGCGCTCATGAACTGGATCGACGGGAACTTGCTGGTCACCACGGCCACCGTCTTCGGCGGCTTGGGTGACGCCGCCAGCGCGTCGAACAGCGTGTTCGGCACCGTGTTCGCCGGGTCCGAGCCGATCGACCAGGCCGGGAACTGCATGTCGTACTTGGCCAGCGACGGGATGCCCAGCGTGTGGTGCACCAGCACCTTGTTGTAGCGCTGCGCCACGCCCATCGCCGACAGGATCGCGCCGGTCGCGTACGGCCCCATCAGGAGGTCGACCTTGTCGGCCGTGACCAGCTGCTCGTACAGCGTGCGCGCGAGGTCCGGCTTCGACTGGTCGTCCTTCACCACCCACTCGACCGGCCGGCCGAGCAGGCCGCCGCGCTTGTTGAGCTGCTCGACGTAGACCTCACCCACCAGCTTGTGGATCTGCGCGGTGGCCGACAGCGGGCCGGTCAGCGCCAGCGTGCTGCCGATGCGGATCGGCTGGCCAGCAGGCTGCTGCGCGAAGGTCAAGCCGCTCGCCGCGAGGGCAATGGTGGCGACGGCCGCGCGCCGATCGATGCCTGGGAATTTTCCGGTCTTCATGGTTGCTGTCTCCTGTAGGTTCTTATGAGCGAAGCGAATCGGATCTGTCAGTCGACCTGCGCACCGGAGCGCTTGACCAGGCCCGCCCACTTGACCAGCTCCTTCTGGTTGAAGGGCTGCAGGTCCTCGGCGCGCATCTGGCCCGGCTCGACGCCCTGCTCGCGCAGCCGCGTCATCACCTCGGGCTGGGCGAGCACGGCGGCGCTGGCCGTGCGCAACTGCGCCAGGGTGGCCGCGGGGGTCGCCGCCGGCGCGTAGAGCATGAACCAGGCCACCAGGTCGAAGTCCGCGATGCCCTGCTCCATCAGCGTCGGCACCTGGCTCGCCACGGCGCTGCGCACCGCGCCGCTCGAACCCAGCGCACGCAGCTTGCCGGCCTTGATCTGCGGCATCACGGCGGCCGGGTGATAGAACATGAAGTCGACCTGCGACGACATCACGCTGATCAGCGCCATGGCGCCCTCCTTGTAGGGCACGTGGAGCATCTTGCCGCCCACCCGCTGGGCCAGCAGTTCACCGGCCAGGTGGCTGGAGGTGCCGTTGCCGGCCGAGGCGAAGGTCAGGCCGGCCGGCCGGCCCGCAACCTGCGCCAGGTCCTTGAGCGACTTGAACGGCGAATCGGCCGCGACCACCAGCAGGGTCGGCGTGTAGCCGATGAAGGCAACGGGGACGAAGTCGCGCGCCGTGTCGTAGGGCAGCTTGCTGAACAGCGCCGCGTTGATCGCATGCGTGCCCACGGTCCCTATCACCAGCGTGCGGCCATCGGGCGGCGACTTGGCGACCAGGTCGGTGCCGGTCGATCCACCTGCGCCCGCGCGGTTGTCGACGACCACCGTCTGCTGCAGGTTCCTGGCCAGCGCGTCGCCGACGATGCGGCCGACCGTGTCGGTGGTGGTGCCGGCGCCGAAGGGCACGACCATCCGGATCGGCCCCTTGTTGTCCTGCGCCTTCGCGAGCCCGCCCAGCAGCAGCGCGCCGGCAACGAGCGCCGCCGCGCCGAGAAATTGAATCGTCGTCCTGAAAGCCATGTCCTGTCTCCGTCCCGTCGTTGTTCTATTTGCGCTTGAGCGCGGCGCGGATCTCGTCGCTGTGCTCGCCGAGCATCGGCGGCGGGCGCACCTCGAGCGCACGCTCGCCATCGAAGCTGACCGGCGAACGTACCGTGCGGAACAGCCCCATCACCGGATGCTGGGCCGAAGTCATCAGCTGCAGATGCTTGGCCTGCGGGTCCTCGAGCGCCTCGCTGGTGTCGTACATCGGCGCGTTGGGCACGTCCTCGCGCTGCAGCCGTCGGCACCATTCGTCGCGTGGCTGGGTCTGAAAGCGCTCGCCCAGCAGCCGGATCAGGGTCTCCTGGTTGTCGATGCGGGCGTCGCGGGTCGCGAAGCGCGCGTCCTCAAAGATGTCGGGCTGCTCGATCGCGAGCGCGAGTCCGCGCCAGAACTTCTCGGGCGACGACATGTGCAGCGCGATCCACTTGTCGTCGGCGCAGCGCAGCACGTAGGACTGCGAGACGCTGGGCCGGCTGTAGGGGCCCATCACCTCGTCAACCTGGAAGAAGTGCGTGAAGGCATCGAGGTTGAAGTGCGCCATGGCCTCGAGCATCGACACCTCAACCTTGCGCCCGACGCCGGTCCGGCTGCGCTCGAACAGCGCGCCCAGCGCCCCGTAGGCGGCATAGAAGCCGGTCAGCGAATCGGCGATGGCCGGGCCCACCACGCGCGGGTTCTCCGGGTTCACGAGCAGGTGGAGGAAGCCGCTCGCGGCCTGCGCCACGGTGTCGTAGGCCGGCCGGTTGGCAGCCGGTCCGGTGGCGCCGAAGCCGCTGATCGCGACGTAGATCAGCTTCGGATTGAGTGCCTGCAGACGCTCCGCACCGACGCCCAGCTTCTCCGCCACACCGGGGCGGAAGTTCTGGATGTAGACGTCGGCTTCGGCGATCAGCGCGTCGAGCACCTCGCGGTCGGCGCCGTCCTTGGTGTCGAGCGTGATGCTGCGCTTGTTGCGGTTGTAGGTCTGGTAGTGCGGGCTGTAGAGACCGTTCTTGAAAGCGCGGAACGGGTCGCCGGTGCCGGGCTGCTCCACCTTGATCACGTCGGCGCCGAGGTCGCCGAGCAGCATGCCGGCCGCCGGACCGGTGATGAAGGTGCCCTGCTCGACCACCTTCAGGCCTTTCAGCACCGGTATCATGCGGGCCGCCCTCCGAAGCCCTCAGGCACTTCGCCTTCGTATTGCGCTTCGCGCGTCGCCTGGTAGGACAGCGCGAAGCCTATCGGCTGGCGGATCTCCTCGACCATGTGGGCGATCAGGCCCGCGGTGCGGGCGAGCATCGGCACGCCCTTGAGCCCTTCGACCGGGAAGCCGGCGCCGAGCAGCACGGCCGGGATCGCGCCCGAGACGTTGAGCTTGAGCGGCTTGCCCAGTACCTCGGGCAGCAGGGCTTCGGCCGCCTCGGCGATGGCGACGAAGCGCAGGTCGGTGCCGGCCGCGCGCGCCGCATCGAACAGCGCGCCCACCCGCTCGTCGCGCTCCTTGTGCAGCGGATGGCCGTAGCCCGGAAGGGATCGCCCCGCCGTGCGCCAGGCCTTCATCACCTCGAGGGCGGCGGCATCGATCGCCATGCCCGCCTGCACCTTGGCATCGATCTCGCTGAACATGCGGCCGGCCGTTTCCGACGAGCCGAGCACCACAGAGCCGCAGCCGAGGATGCCTGTCGCCACCGCGCCCTGCATCGCATCGGGGGCCGCGGCGAAGGTCATGCGCGCGGCCTGCACGCTGGGCACCAGGCCGTGCTCGGCGATCGCCACTAGCGTGGCGTTCAGCACGGCGGCCTGTCCTTCGGTGGGCCAATGGCCGGTCAGCAGCAGGAAGAAGTGATCGACGAACGACACCTTGCCGATCAGTTCCTTCGACAGGTCGTAGCCGCGAATGACGATGCTGTGGGCGTCCGAGGTGCTAATGGACGTGCGGGGCACGGTGGCCTTGCCGATCTTCATGGGAATCCTTGTCGAGTAAGAAGGGGTGCGAGGGGCGTTCAGGCCGGCACGGGCGCGAGGCGGACGTCGAAGCTGGCCGAGTGGTAGGGCACGCCCATCTCGCGGCCATCCACGGCCTTGCCGGGGGCATGGGTCTCGAAGTCGACCACCAGGCTGTCGCGCTTGCCGAAGACGGCGTCGGCATCGATGTACGGGCTGCCGCCGACGAACAGCTGCGTGGTCAGCGTCACATGGCCCGGCGCCGACACCTGCAGGTGGATGTGGCCGGGTCGGAAGATGCTGCGATCGGTGGAGCGCATCATCTCGCCGACCGGGCCGTCGTCCGGGATCGGGTAGTAGGCGGGCCGGATCGACCAGAACCAGTAGCGTCCCTGGGCGTCGGTGTGGAAGCGCCCGCGCGCGCCCATCGTCGGCTCGCTGCTGAGCTGCACGTCGTACTTGCCGTTGCCGTCGCCCGACCAGACATCGAGCAGTGCGCCGGCCAGCGGCTCGCCCCGCACATCGGTCACGCGGCCCATGTAAAGGGTCGGCTCGCCCAGCACGCCCTTGCCGATGTCGGCGCCCAGCGGCAGCTCCGGCGCACCGGCCCAGTAGAACGGGCCTTCGACCGTGGCCTCGGTCGCCTCGGTCGCGCCCTTCGCTTCGCCGCTCGCGCGCGCCTGCGCCAGCGCCACCACCATCATCGACAGGCCGAGCGTGTCCGAAAGCAGGATGAACTCGGGCCGCTTGTCGGTCGAGATCTGCCCTGTGGCCTCGAGGAACTTCATGCCGGCGAGCCATTCCTCGGGCTTGAGATCGACCTCGCGCGCAAAGGCGTGGATGTGCTGGACGAGCGCGCTCATGAGCTGGCGCAGGCGCGGGTCGGGCGTCTTGCCGAAGGCTTCGAGCACGTCCTGCGTGATGCTGTCCTGGTTGTAGTCGGCCATGGTGTTGTCTCCTGATGGGGCGGACGATAGGCCTTGGCCGAAGCGCTGACAAATGATTACTTTCCATCGATATCATCGATGGCATCGATCATTAGCAGGGGTTTCCATGGAGATGAGGCATCTACGCTACTTCGTCGCGCTGGCCGATTGCCTGAGCTTCACGCGGGCGGCGGAGCGCGTGCACGTGACCCAGTCGACGCTCTCACACCAGATCAAGCAGCTCGAGGAAGAAGTGGGTCAGCCGCTGTTCGAGCGCATCGGCAAGAAGGTGGTGACAACCGAGGCCGGGGAGCTGCTTCGGGGCTTTGCCTCGCGCGCGCTGCGGGAGGTCGATCAGGGCGTGGCGCTGCTCAAGCCGGGCGCCGGCAACCTGACGGGCAAGGTGCGCATCGGCGCCACCCACACCTTCAACATCGGGCTGATCCCCGAATGCGTGGCGCTGTTCCTGGCGCGCCATCCGACGGTGCGCATCAGCGTGGAGGAACTCGCCGCCGAGGTGATCGTCGCCCGGCTCGCGGCCGGCGAACTGGACCTGGGCATCGCCTACCGGCCGGAAGATCCGAGCGACCTGTGGTTCGAGCCGCTCTACAACGAGGAGATGGTGCTGGTCGTGTCGCCGGCCCATCCGCTGGCGGGGCGCAAGCGCATCCGCATGGTCGAGCTGCACCGACAGGACCTGGTGCTGGTGTCGACCGCCTTCTCGACCCGCACCATGCTCGACGAGTGCTTCCGGGCCTGCGGCGCCGAGCCCACCGTGGTGGCCGAGATGTCGACGGTGGCGCCGATGCTCGCGCTGGTCGCGCGCACGATGATCGGCTCGATCGTCGCCATCAATGCGGTGCCGGAAGGCATGCCGGGCCTGAAGGTGATCCCGCTTGAGAGCCCGACCCCGATCCGCACGCCGGGCATTCTGTGGCGGCTCGGCGAGGGCAAGCCAGCGGCCGTGCAGTCCTTCGCGGTGATCCTGCGGAAGACCGCGCTGGGAATCAGCCTGCGGCGGGAGGGGCCGGGTTGAGGTCGGCGCGCGCGTGGCGTTCTGAGCATGTCTCCCGCACGCAGCCGCGCAGCCATCGATGCGCGAGATCGCCATCCATTCTCGGATGCCAGAGCAATGAAACGGTGAGTTCCGGCACGGGGACCGGAAGCGGAAAGCTCTGCATGCCGGCGCGCAGGCCTGCGGTGTGCCGTTCGGGAACGCTGGCGACCAGGTCGGAGGCGCGCGCCAGTGCCAGCGCGGTCGAGAAGCCGCCGACGACCGTCGCGACGTCCCGCTCCAGGCCGAGCGGCTTCAAGGCTTCATCGATCAGTCCCTTGTCGAAGCCGCGGCGCGACACGACGACGTGCCTCCCGGCCGCATAGCGGCCCGGCGTGATCTCACCCTGGCAGAGCGCATGGCCGGTGCGCACGACACCGATGAAACGGTCCCTGAACAAGGCCTGCACACGCAGTTCGGGGCTGGTCGTGCCGCCGATGACGCCCGTCTCCAGATCCACGGTTCCGTCGCGAAGAGACGCGCTCTCCTTGTCCGGCTTCTGCACGAAGCGCAGCCGCACGCCGGGCGCCTCCTTGCCGACGCGTTCCAAGAGCTCGGGTCCGAAGGTCTCGACGAAGCCTTCGCTGGTGCGCAGGGTGAACACTCGGACGATCGCCTCGAGATTCAGTGCCTCGGCGGGACGCAAGACCGCTTCGGCATCCTGAACCAGATGGCTCACCCGCTCACGCAGTCCGAGCGCGCGGGGTGTCGGCACCAGACCGCGTCCGGCCCTGACCAGCAGCGGGTCTCCGGTCGTTTCCCGCAATCGCGCCAGCGCCCGGCTCATCGCCGACGGGCTCAGCCGCAGGCGTCGGGCCGCACGCGCGACGCTGCCTTCGGACAGCAGGACATCCAGGGTGACGAGCAGGTTCAGGTCGGGCGCGGACATACACCCGACGCTAGCACGGACTGGCGTGACATCGCGTCAGACGCATGTATATGTTGCGAATGCTGCGCCTTCCGCTATTTCACGCCCAGACCTATCTTCAAGGGACACGCTTTCATCCAAGCGGAACTGAAGGAAAGAACATGAACAGCAATTCTCTTGAAGCATCGATCGAAGGGATCAAATCGGTTTGGGGACCTCTGGGCGACGAGGTGATCGCCGGTTGTCGCCGCTACCTGGAAAAGCTCGTCCGGGCGCCCGCCGCCGAGGACTGGCTGGCGGCGCTGCAGCGCGAAGCGCCGGCCAACAAGGAGCTGTACCGGGACCCGACGCACGGCTTTGTGCTGCTGGCGCACACGGAATACGCGGGGCTCTACCGGCCGCCCCACGACCACGGCAGGGGATGGGTCGTCTATGCGATGCAGCACGGTGAAATCGAGATGCGAACCTATGCCCGGGTTGTCAACCCGGACGGCAGCGTTCGACTGGTGAGAAGGGATTCGACCCTGGTGCGGCCCGGCCAGGTCCAGGTGTATCTGCCCGGCGATATCCACGACACACGGTGCATGACCGGTTCCGCGCTTCTGTTCCGCTTCACGGAGCGAGACCTGAAGAAGGAGGACACGGAAGAACACCGCGTGACGAGGTTCGTCGAGCGGGACGGCGCCTGGACCTTCGGGACGCCGTGACCCAGCCCCTCACCCAGGCCATGGACCACGGCTTGGCGCCGGCGTCCATCGCGCCCTCCCTGCGGCCGCGCACCGGCGCGATCGCCGCGGTGCTGGCGGCCATGGTGCTCGTGGTGCTCGACGCGGGCATCGCCAACGTGGCGCTGCCGACGATCGCGCGCGCTCTGCAAGTGACGCCCGCCATGTCGGTATGGGTCATCACGGCCTACCAGACTGCCCTGGTGATGRGACTGCTGCCCTGCGCCGCGCTCGGGGAAAGCCTGGGCCATCGCCGCATCTTCACGGCGGGCGTGGCTCTGTTCACGGCGGCGTCGGTGTTGTGCGCAGTTGCGCCGACCCTGCCCTGCCTCGTCGCGGCCCGCTTCCTCCAGGGCCTCGGGGGTAGCGCCGTGATGGCGCTCGGCATGGCGCTGCTGCGCGCCGTAGTTCCGCATCGGCAGTTCGGCGCCGCGATCGGCTGGAACGCGCTTGCCGTGGCGCTGTCCTCCGCGGCCGGGCCGACGATCGGCGCGGCGATCCTTTCAGGCGCGAGCTGGCCCTGGCTCTTCGCGTTGAACCTGCCCCTGGGCGCAGTCGTGCTGCTCGCCACCCGTGCGCTGCCAAATCTCGCCGGCACGGGGCGCCGGCTGGACCCGATCAGCGTATCGCTGAATGCAGGGGCCTTCGCATCCCTGGTCATTGGCGCGGAACTGCTGGTGGCAGCGCCGGCGCTGGCTGTCGTCCTGCTCGCAGCGGCAGCCCTCGTCTTGGCCGGGCTGGTTCGGCGAGAAATGCCGAAGGCAGCGCCCTTGATCCCACTCGACCTGCTCCGCGCGGATTCATTCCGCACCTCGGTGATCGCCTCGGTGTGCTGTTTCGCCGGCACGACCACGGGCCTGATGGCGCTGCCCTTCTACCTGCAGAAGAGCCTGGGGCAGGACGCCTTGATGACCGGGCTTTACATGACGCCCTGGCCGCTGACGGTGGCCGTCGCCGCGCCGCTCGCAGGACGCCTCGCCGACCGCGTCTCGACAGCCTGGCTCTGCGCCGCGGGCGCTGCGTTCGTTGCGATCGGTCTCTCGGCGGCCTCGTTGTGGCCGCGACGAGCCGACCGCAGCCGCTGGTCCTTCTCACCGTGCTGTGCGGCCTGGGTTTCGGCCTGTTTCAGGTGCCCAACAACCGCAACATGTTCCTCTCGGCACCCCCCGAGCGGAGCGGCGCCGCCGGAGGCCTGCAGGGCAGCGCCAGGTTGGCCGGCCAAACCGCAGGCGGGGTCGTCATGAGCCTGCTCTTCAGCGTTGCATGCGCCGACGCGGCGCCCAGGATCGGCCTCGGGATCGGCGCTGTGCTGGCGTTGGCGGCAGGCATCGTGAGCATGCTGCGGGCCGGACCGAGGGCGGTGTCCTGACCCTCAATGCACTGAACCCGTCCGGCCTTCCCAATAAGGCTTGCGCAGCTCGGTTTTCAGGATCTTTCCAGCACCCGTCATCGGCAGCGCGTCGCGAAACTCCACGCTGCGCGGACACTTGTAGCCGGCGATCAATTGCCGGCAGTGCTCTGTCAGATCCTGTGCGCTGGCACTGTCGCCCGGCTTGCGCACCACCACCGCGTGGACCGCCTCGCCCCACGCGTCGCTCGGGATTCCGATCACGGCGCAGGCGGCGACGCCCGGGTGCTGGGACAGCGCGTTCTCGACCTCGGCGGAGTAGACATTCTCGCCGCCGCTGACGATCATGTCCTTCAGGCGATCGACGATGTATAGGTAGCCGTCCTCGTCCATGCGCCCGCCGTCGCCGGTGTGCATCCAGCCATCGCGCAAGGCGGCGGCCGTCTGCTCGGGCTTGTTCCAGTAGCCCAGCATCACGTTGGCGCCGCGCACGGCCACCTCTCCCACGGTGCCCAAGGGAACTTCGACGCCCAGCGCATCGACGATCCGGACTTCGGTGG
>NZ_JBFUIU010000113.1:0-17025 GCF_056401695.1 Variovorax sp. P4_D9 | reverse complement strand
GTCGACATCCTGCTGAACGGCGAGAAGGTCGACGCGCTGTCGATCATCGTCCACCGCAGCCAGAGCCAATACCGGGGTCGGGCGGTGGTCTCGAAGATGCGCGAGATCATCTCGCGCCAGATGTTCGACGTCGCGATCCAGGCCGCCATCGGGGTCAACATCATCGCGCGTGAGACAATCAAGGCGCTGCGCAAGAACGTGCTCGCCAAGTGCTACGGCGGCGACATCACCCGCAAGAAGAAGCTGCTCGAGAAGCAGAAGGCGGGCAAAAAAAGAATGAAGCAGATCGGCTCGGTCGAGGTCCCGCAAGAGGCCTTCCTCGCCATCCTGCAAGTCGAAGACTAAAGATGGCATTTCTCACTTCCCTGATCCTCGCCGCGTTCGTCGGCTACATCGGCGCCTGGTATTTCGGCGCGGTCGAAGGCAACTTCGCGCTGTTGCTGTTCCTGGCCACGGTGGTCACCGGCCTCTACTGGCTGGCCGAGCGTTTCTATTTCCTGCCGAAGCGCCGGCGCGCGGCCGAGGCGCTCGACGCCTCGCTGGCGCAGCGGCGCGAGGAACTCGCGCGCCAGGGCATCACGCAGGTCGACACTGTCGACACCAAGGCCCGCGAGCGCCTGGTCATGCAGCCGTGGTGGCTGGACTGGACCGCCGGCCTGTTCCCGGTGATCCTGGCCGTGTTCCTGCTGCGCTCCTTCCTGTTCGAGCCCTTCAAGATCCCGTCGGGCTCGATGATGCCGACGCTGCTCACCGGCGACCTGATCCTGGTGAACAAGTTCGTCTATGGCCTGCGGCTGCCGGTCAGCAACACCCGCATCACCGAGGGCCGGCCGCCGGCGCGCGGTGACGTCATGGTGTTCCGCTACCCGCCCAAGCCGAGCATGGACTACATCAAGCGCGTGGTCGGGGTGCCGGGCGACGAGGTGTCCTACCTCAACAAGCAACTCACGATCAACGGCCAGCCGGTCCCTAAGGTGGCGATCCCCGAGTATTTCGACGAGGAGACGATGCGCTACCTCAAGCAGTACAACGAGGATCTCGGCGGCAAGGAGCACCGCCTGCTCAACGACGACAACCGCCGCGCCGGGCTTTCCGAAGCCGAGATCATGGCGTTCCCGAACCAGGAAAATTGTCGTTACAGTGTCGAGGGCGTGGTGTGCAAGGTGCCGCCCGGCCACTATTTCATGATGGGCGACAACCGCGACAACTCGCTCGATTCGCGTTACTGGGGCTTCGTTCCGGACCAGAACATCGTTGGCAAGGCCTTCCTGGTGTGGATGAACTTCGGCAATCTCAAGCGCATCGGCACATTCCAATAAGCATTCGGATTCAGATCGAGGGGAAGAGGGCATGAGAGCAAGGAAGACAGGACACAAACAGCGCGGCATCTCGTTTATCGGGTTGCTGTTCGTGGCGATCGTGCTGGCCTGTGTCGGCGTGGTGGTCGCGCAGGTGATCCCGACGCTGATCGAATACCAGGCGATCACCAAGGCGGCCAACAAAGCCAAGGAAGGCTCGACGGTGCCCGAGGTGCGTGCGATCTTCGACYGCGCCCAGGCCATCGACGACTTCCAGTCGGTCAGCGGCAAGGACCTCGAGGTCAAGAAGGACGGCGACAAGGTGATCGTGTCCTTCGCCTACGACCGCGAAATCCATCTGTTCGGCCCGGCCTACCTGCTCCTGAAGTACCGGGGCCAGTCCCGTTGACGTTCGCTCCGTGACCGACGGCGGCCTCGTCGCGCTGCAGGCGCGCCTCCAGCACTCCTTCGCCGATGCGCGGCTGCTGCAGCTGGCGCTGACCCACCGCAGTTTTTCGGCGGATCACAACGAACGGCTGGAGTTTCTCGGCGATTCGGTGCTGAACCTCGCTGTCTCGCACCTGCTCTTCGTGCGGCTGGCGACCCTGCCCGAAGGCGACCTGTCGCGGGTGCGCGCCAACCTGGTCAAGCAGGACACGCTGCATCAGCTGGCGCTCAAGCTGGCACTGTCCCCCCTGCTGCGTCTGGGCGAGGGCGAGGCGCGCTCGGGCGGCCAGAACCGGCCGTCGATTCTGGCCGATGCGCTGGAAGCCGTGATCGGCGCGGTCTACCTCGATGCCGGCTTCGGCGCGGCGCAGGCGCTGGTGCACCGGCTCTACGAGTCGGTGGCGATCAGCCCGCGCATGGAAGCGGCGTCCAAGGACCCCAAGACCGAATTGCAGGAATGGCTGCAGGGTCACAAAATGAAGCTGCCGGCCTACCGCGTCGTCGGGACGCTCGGGGCGGCACACAAGCAAACTTTCGATGTCGAATGCGAAGTGGCCGACCTGGGCCTGCGCGAACGCGGCATCGGCGGCTCGCGCCGCGCCGGTGAGCAGGCCGCCGCGGCGGCCATGTTGATCCGGCTCAAGGCGCGAGGCGCAAAGGCAAGCTCATGATCGAAGCGAACGAACCCATCTCCCCTCCGACCGCCGGCGGCGCTGAGGGCCCCCGCCGCTGTGGCCTGGTGGCCATCGTCGGCAAGCCGAACGTGGGCAAGTCGACGCTGCTCAATGCCCTGGTCGGGCAGAAGATCAGCATCACTTCGCGCAAGGCGCAGACCACGCGGCACCGCATCACCGGCATGCGCACGCTGGGCGCGACCCAGTTCGTCTTCGTCGACACGCCGGGCTTCCAGACCCTGCACGCCAACGCGCTGAACCGCTCGCTCAACAAGACCGTGGTCGGCGCCGTGTCCGACGTCGACCTGATCCTGTTCGTGGTCGAGGCCGGCAGCTTCACGCCGGCCGACGAGCGGGTGCTGAAGCTGCTCGGCAGCGGCATCCCGACCCTGCTGATCGCCAACAAGCTGGACAACGTGCACCGCCGCGGCGACATCGCGCCCTGGCTGCAGACCATGCAGCAGAAGCATGCCTTCGCCGAGTTCGTGCCGATGTCGGCCAAGAACTCGAAGGACATCGAGCGCCTGTTCGGCATCTGCGAGAAGTACCTGCCCGAGCAGGACTGGTGGTACGCCGAGGACGAGCTGACCGATCGCAGCGAGCAGTTCCTGGCCAGCGAGATGGTGCGCGAGAAGCTGTTCCGCCTGACCGGCGACGAGCTGCCCTACACCTCCACGGTGGTGATCGACAAGTTCGAGGAGGAACCGCCGCAGCGCAAGGGCCACAAGCGGCTGCTCAAGATCGCCGCCACGATCGTGGTCGAGCGCGACGGCCACAAGGCAATGGTGATCGGCGACAAGGGCGAGCGCATCAAGCGCATCGGCATGGAGACCCGGCAGGAACTCGAGAAGCTCATGGACGCCAAGGTGTTCATCGAGCTGTGGGTCAAGGTGCGCTCGGGCTGGGCGGACGACGAGGCCAGGGTCCGCTCCTTCGGATACGAATGAGTGGCCGTCAAGCGCGTTTCGCATGAACCGGCCTATGTGCTCCACCGCTACGACTGGAGCGAGACCAGCCTGATCCTCGAGGTGTTCACGCGGCACCTGGGGCGGATCGCGCTGGTGGCCAAGGGAGCCAAGCGCCCGAGCTCCAACTTCCGCCCGGTGCTGCTGCCGCTGCAGCCGCTGCAGCTGAACTTCACCGGCGAGGCCGAGATCCGGACCCTCAAGGGCGCCGAATGGATGGGCGGCCACGTGATGCCGACCGGCGAGGCGCTGCTCTCGGGCTACTACGTCAACGAACTGCTGCTGCGCCTGCTGGCGCGCGACGATCCGCACGAGGCGCTGTTCGACGCCTATGCGGCGGTGGTGCAGGTGCTGGCGGGCGACCATGCGGGTGCGCAGGCGGCCACCCAGGCGGCTGGGCTGCGGGCCTTCGAGCTGCTGCTGCTGCGCGAGGTCGGGCTGCTGCCCTCGCTGGCGGCCCAGACCTCCACCCTGGCGCCGTTGACGCCGGCCGGGCGCTTCGCGCTGGTGCCCGAGGCCGGCCTGCGCCCGGCCGAGGACGCCGAACCTGCCCTGACCGGGTCCGAATGGCTGGCCCTGCAGGCGGCGCTCGACGACGCGGCGCCTTTCGCCTCGACGCTCAGGGTCTGCGCCGGCTTCAACGGCGCATTGCGGACCCAGCTGCGGGTCCTGCTCAACTACCATTGCGGTGTCACGACGCTGCGTACGCGGCAGATGATGCGAGATCTGCAAGCCCTATGAGCACCCCCATGTCCACTGCCCTGTCTGTCAATCTCAACAAGGTCGCGCTGGTGCGCAACACGCGCGCGCTCGGCATCCCGAGCGTGCTGTTCGCGGCGGCGCTGTGCCTGGACGCCGGCGCGCATGGCATCACTGTGCACCCGCGGCCCGACGAGCGCCACATCCGGCCGCATGACGTGCGCGACCTGTCGGGCCTGCTGCACAAGGACTGGCCGGCGGCCGAGTTCAATATCGAGGGCAATCCGTTCCACAACTTGATGGAATTCGTGCGCGAGCTGCGGCCGCACCAGGCGACCTTCGTGCCCGACAGCCAGACCCAATCCACCAGCGACCACGGCTGGAGCTTTCCCGAGGACGCCGAGCGGCTGCAGCCGCTGATCGCCGAGACCCGGGCGCTGGGGGTGCGCGTGAGCCTCTTCATGGACCCGGCGCCCGAGATGATGACGGCCGCCAAGGCGGTCGGCGCCGATCGCGTGGAGCTCTACACCGAGGGCTATGCTGCCTCGCGCGGCACCTCCAAGGCCGACGCGGTGCTGCAGCTGTACGCCGAAACGGCGCGCGCCGCCCAGGCGGCCGGCCTCGAGGTCAACGCCGGCCACGACCTGAGTCGTGACAACCTGACCGAGTTCCTGCGCGCCGTGCCGGGTGTCCGCGAGGTCTCGATCGGCCACGCCTTCGTCTCCGATGCGCTGGAACTCGGCTACGCCGCGACGACGCGCGAATACCTGCGCCGCATCGAAGAAGCGCGTTAAGGACGGCTTGCGCGTGATCTACGGCATCGGCACCGACATCTGCGACATCCGGCGCATCGCCGCCACCTTCGAGCGCCAGGGCGAGCGCTTCGCGCAGAAGGTGCTGAGCGATGCCGAATTCGCGGTCTGGCAGGCCCGCAGCGCGCGCTGGCCGAAACGCGGCTTGCGCTACCTGGCCACGCGTTTCTCGGCCAAGGAGGCCTTCAGCAAGGCGGTCGGCATGGGCATGCGGATGCCGATGAGCTGGCGGCTGTGCGAGATCGTCAACGAGAAAAGCGGCAAGCCCGTGATCGTGCTGCACGGCGGCCTGAAGGATTGGTTCGAGGCCGAGGGCCTGCGGGCCCACGTGACAGTGACCGACGAGACCGACTACGCGGCGAGCTTCGTCGTGGTCGAACGCAAAGAATGACCGACAAGACCTTGCACGCGCCCTTGATCATCGATGTGGCGGGGACCGAACTGAATGCGGCCGACCGCCGGCGGCTGGCCGACCCCCGGGTGGGCGGGGTGATCCACTTCGCGCGCAATTGGAAGGACCGGGCGCAGATGAGCGCGCTGAATGCCGAGATCAAGGCGATCCGGCCCGACGTCCTGATCTGCGTCGACCACGAGGGTGGCCGGGTGCAGCGCTTCCGGACCGACGGCTTCACCCGCCTGCCGTCGATGCGCACGCTGGGCGCGCTGTGGATGCGCGAGCCGCTGCGCGCCACGCAGGCGGCCGTCGCCTGCGGCCATGTGCTGGGCAGCGAGCTGCGGGCCTGCGGCGTCGATTTCAGCTTTGCGCCGGTGCTCGACCTGGACTACGGCGAAAGCAGCATCATCGGCGACCGCAGCTTGCACCGCGACCCGCGCGTGGTGGCGCTGCTGGCGCGCAGCGTGATGCACGGGCTGCTGCAGGCCGGCATGGCCAACTGCGGCAAGCATTTTCCGGGGCACGGCTTCGTCAAGGCCGATTCGCATGTGGCGATGCCGGTCGACCGGCGCAGCCTCAAGGCGATCCTGGCCGATGACGCGCGGCCCTACAACTGGCTCGTCGGCACCCTGGCGGCCGTGATGCCGGCGCACGTGATCTACCCGAAGGTCGATGCCCGCCCGGCCGGCTTCTCGTCGAAGTGGCTGCAGCAGATCCTGCGCGGCCAACTCGGCTTCGATGGCGCGGTGTTCAGCGACGACCTCAGCATGGAGGCGGCGCGCCGTATCGACGGTCGGCTGATGAGCTACACCGACGCGGCGCTGGCCGCGCTCGATGCGGGCTGCGACCTGGCGCTGCTCTGCAACCAGAGCCTGGGGGAGGGCGCTGCGCTCGACCAGTTGCTCGACGGCTTTGCCGAGGTGCAGCAGGGCGGGCGCTGGACGCCGAACGCGGCCAGCGAGCGGCGCCGGCGCAGCCTGATGCCGCGTGGCGACGCGCTCGCCTGGGATGCGCTCATCGCGTCATCCGCCTACCGCCAGTCGCTGGCCATGCTGCCGCGCGCGTAGCTGTCAAACGGCCTGGGACGGCGTCCACAGCCGTTCGCCGCCGGCGTCTAAGTGCGTCAGGTACAGCCGCAGGTCGAACTCGTGCTGGTGGTAGTCGGGTTCCATGTGCGTGCACAGCTTGTAGAAGGCCTTGTCGTGCTCGCGCTCCTTCATGTGCGCGAGTTCGTGCACGACGATCATCCGCAGCCACTCGATCGGCACTTCCTTGAACAGGCTCGCCACGCGGATCTCGCGCTTGGCCTTGAGCTTGCCGCCCTGCACCCGCGACACCGTGGTGTGGGTGCCGAGGGCGTTGCGGATCACGTGCAGCTTGTTGTCGAACGCCACCTTGGACAGMGGCTCGGCATTGCGCAGGAACTCGCTCTTGAGATGGCTCGCGTAGTCGTACAGCGCGCGGTCGGTGCGGATGTCGTGCGGGGCGCGGTAGCGCTTTTGCAGCCAATCGCCGAGCCGGCCTTCGGTGATCAGATACTCGACCTGGGCGCGCAGCGCCGCGGGGTACGCGGCGAGGTATTTCATGCGGGCTGCGGGCTTCGTGCGTTCGCGGCGGCCGAAGCGGCGTAAGCCAGGCCGGCAGCCACGCCGCCGAACAGGTCGCCTTCCACCACGTCRACCCCCGGGAAGGCGTCGCGCAGGGCGCTCTGGAACGGCCGCAGGGCCGACGACCCGCCGGTCAGGTAAATGGCGTCGAGGTCGCTGGATTGCAGACCCGCGCGCTGCACGCACTCGCGGGCGCAGCCGACCACGCTGTCGAGCAGCGCGGCGAGGTGCTGCGCCATGGCGGCGGCGGTCAGCGCGGCTGTCAAACCCGGCTCGGCGCATGACAGATCGATCGCCACCTCGTCGGCGGTCATCGAACTCCGGATCTTGGCCTCCTCGACCTCGCTCGCGACGCGGTGTCCTTCGCGATTCACGAGGACGCTCATGAGCCGGTCGTGCAGCCGCGTGTCGAGGTAGCTGCTGCGCAGTTCCTGCACCTGGCGGATCGACTTCGGCGTCTGCAGCCAGTTGATCAGGTGCCAGGTCGAGAGGTCGAAGAAGGTCCGGCTCGGCACCTCGCGGCCCTGCGGCCCGTGATGGCGGAAGCCCAGGTGCGGCATCGCGCAGGCCAGGCTCAGCCGCTGGTCGTAGTCGGTGCCGCCGATGTGGATGCCGGTGGTCGCCAGCACGTCGCTGGCGCGGTCGGGGTGGCGCATGCGCTCGGGGCCGAGCCGCACCACCGTGAAGTCGGAGGTGCCGCCGCCGATGTCGACGATCAGCACCAGCGATTCGCGGCTCACGCGGCGCTCGAAGTCGAAGGCGGCGGCGATCGGCTCGTACTGGAACGTGACTTCGCCGAGCCCGGCGTTCTCGGCCGCCTGGCGCAGCGAGGCTTCGGCCAGCGCATCGCGCTTGTCGTCGTCGTCGACGAAGCGGATCGGGCGGCCGATCACGACCCGACCGGGCGGGGCGCCGAGCTGCTTGCGCGCCCGGCTGCCCAGCTCGGCGAGGAACAGCGTGATGATGTCCTCGAAGCTGACCAGCTGGTTGTCGATCTCGGTCGGCTCCTGCATCAGCGCGCTGCCCAGGATGCTCTTGAGCGATCGCATCAGGCGGCCTTCGGTGCCGGCCAGGTAGAGCGCCATCGCCTCGCGGCCGAAATGCGTGCTGCGGTCTTCGGAATTGAAGAAGATCGCGGTCGGGATCGCGATCGCCGAGCCTTCGAGCAGCAAGGGGCGCGCGAGCCCGTCCTCGCCGACGAAGGCGGCGGCGGAATTCGACGTGCCGAAGTCGATCCCGATCGATGCTGCGCGCTGGCTCAAGATTCGCGGCGCAGGGCCGGGAACAGGATCACGTCGCGGATGCTCGGCGAGTCGGTCAGCAGCATCATCAGGCGGTCGATGCCGATGCCGCAGCCGCCGGTGGGCGGCATGCCGTATTCGAGCGCACGCACGAAATCGTGGTCGTAGAACATCGCTTCGTCGTCGCCGCTGTCCTTGGCCGCGACCTGGGCGTTGAAGCGCGCGGCCTGGTCCTCAGCGTCGTTGAGCTCGCTGAAGCCGTTGCCGAACTCGCGGCCCGTGATGTAGAGCTCGAAGCGCTCGGTGACCTCGGGGCGCTCGTCGTTGGCGCGCGCCAGCGGCGAGATCTCGGTCGGGTGCTCCATGATGAAGGTCGGCTGCCAGAGCTTCTCTTCGACGGTTTCCTCGAAGTACATGACCTGCAGGCTGGCCAGGCTGCGCTGCGACAGCTTGTCCTTTTCCTCGCTGAGGCCGATCTTGCGCAGAGCATTGATGAGCCAGGCGGCATCGTCGATGTTGCTGCCGGCATCGGAGTACTTGAGGATCGCCTCGCGGATCGTGAGCCGCTCGAAGGGCTGGGCGAGGTCGACCGGCTTGCCCTGGTACTCGAGCTGCTGGCTGCCGACCGCCTTGTCGGCGATGGTGCGGATCAGCGTCTCGGTGAAGTCCATCAGGTCGCGATAGTTCCAGTAGGCCGCGTAGAACTCCATCATCGTGAACTCCGGGTTGTGCCGGACCGAGATGCCTTCGTTGCGGTAGCTGCGGTTGATCTCGAACACGCGCTCGAAACCGCCGACGATCAGCCGCTTCAGGTAAAGCTCGGGCGCGATGCGCAGGAACATCTCCTGGTCGAGCGCGTTGTGGTGCGTCTTGAAGGGCTTGGCGTTGGCRCCGCCCGGGATCGGATGCAGCATCGGCGTCTCGACCTCGAGGAAGTCGTTGGCCACCATGAATTCGCGCAGCGCGCTGACTGCGCGGCTGCGCGCCGTGAAGCGGTCGCGCGCGGCAGCGTCGGTGATCAGGTCGACATAGCGCTGGCGGTACTTCTGCTCCTGGTCGGCCATGCCGTGGAACTTGTCGGGCAGCGGCCGCAGGCTCTTGGTCAGCAGGCGCAGCTTCGTGACCTTGACCGACAGCTCGCCGGTCTTGGTCTTGAAGACCGTGCCCTCGGCACCGACGATGTCGCCGAGGTCCCAGTGCTTGAATTCGGCGTAAGCCTCGTCGCCGATGGCTTCGCGCTGGACGTAGAGCTGAATCCGGCCGGTGGCATCCTGCAGGGTCGCGAAGCTGGCCTTGCCCATCACGCGCTTGAGCATCATCCGGCCGGCCACGCTGACCGGGATCGCGGCCGCCTCGAGCGCCTCGGGTTCGGTCTCGCCGTGAGCGGCGAGCAGGGCGGCGGCGCGGTGACCCGGCTTGAAGTCGTTCGGGAACGCGACACCCTTGCCCTCGGCCTGGCCGGCGCGCAGCGCCTTGAGCTTCTCGCGCCGTTCGGCGATCAGCTGGTTGTCATCGACGGCCGGCGTCGATGCAGGGGCCGCGGCGGGTGCGGGAACGGAAGGGGTCAGGTGGTCGGACATGGGCGCTGGAGTGGGTGCGCGGCAAAAACGCGCGCAACCTGCCATTTTAGCCGGCGGCGCTACTTCGCGATGCCGGCCCGGGCCAGAAGGTCGCTGACCAGTTCCAGACGCATCAGCGGGCTGTCGAGCGCCATCAGGCGCTGCTTGAGCTCGGTCGGCATCGGCAGCAGCTCGCACCAGCGGTTCGCGACCCAGCCGCAATCCTCGAAGCGGCGCGGTTCGCCGATTGGCAGCCGGACGCTGTCGTCGCCTTCCATGCGGCGCCGCTCCTCGAGGGTGTCGACAAGGCGCCGCAGCGCGTCGGCGGTGTGCTTCAGGTCTTCGGGCAGGGCCAGCGGCATGTCGTCGGCGATGGCTTCGACCTCGGCGGTCCAGAGGCCATGCTTCTGCAACTCGCTCGAACGCAGCCTGAAACGCTGCGTGCCCACGCATTCGATCTGCAGCAGGCCGGCCTGCGGTGCATCGAACTCGCGGATCACGGCCAGCGTGCCGACCTCCGCGAAGGTCTCGGCTTCGGCGCCGGCGCGGCGAACCTCGCTGCCCTGGGTCAGGCTGACGACCCCGAAGGGCGCGCCGTTCTTGTGGCAGCGCCCGATCATGTCGAGGTAACGGACCTCGAAAATCCGAAGCGGCAGTAGGCCATCGGGAAACAGCACCGTGCCCAGCGGGAACAAAGGAAGGGAGCGCAGAAGGGGTTGGGTCGTCATCGATGAACCTTGGCGTGGCTATCATCGCATTCCTTCACGACCACGCGCCATGTTCTATCAGATCCCCTCGTTCCTGCTCGACGTGATCGTCGGCCTCCTGGGCGGCGCTTGTCTGCTGCGTCTGTACRTGCAATACCACCGGGTGCCCTTCGGCAATCCGCTGGGGCGCTTCGTGTTCGCGGTCAGCGACTGGATCGTGCTGCCGCTGCGCCGCGTCATTCCGTCGGTCAAGCGCTGGGACCTGGCCAGTGCGGTGGCGGCCTGGCTGCTGGTGCTGGCGAAGTTCGTGCTGCTGTGGCTGCTGATCGGCGGCGCCGTGCGCTGGGCCGCCTTGCCGCTCGTGTCGCTGGTCGGACTGCTGCAACTCGCGGTGTCGGGGCTGACCGCGCTGCTGATCGTTTATGCCGTGCTGTCCTGGGTGCCGAGCGCGTCGTCGATGCTGCACGACCTGATCGCGCGCCTGGCCGAACCGCTGGTGCGGCCGCTGCGCCGCTTCATCCCGCTGGTCGGCGGCGTCGACCTGTCGGTGCTGGCCGCGATCGTTCTGCTGCAGGTGGTAGCCATCATTCTGGGCAACCTGATGCAGGCGGCCTTCACCCTGGGGTGAAGGCGCCCGCGCCTAGTCCACCGCGTCGGCGGGTTGCCGCAGCAGCATCGCCAGCGTGCTGGCAATGGTCTTGCGCAGCTCGCGCCGGTCGCAGATGAAGTCGATTGCGCCCTTGGTCTGCAGGAACTCGGCGCGCTGGAAGCCTTCGGGCAGGGTCACGCGCACGGTCGATTCGATCACGCGCGGGCCGRCGAAGCCGATCAGCGCCTTGGGCTCGGCAATCACCACGTCGCCGACGAAGGCAAAGCCGGCGCTCACACCACCCATCGTGGGGTCGGTCAGCACGCTGATGTAGGGCAGGCCTTTCTTTGCCAGGCGGGTCAACGCCGCGTTGGTCTTGGCCATCTGCATCAGCGACAGCAGGCCTTCCTGCATCCGCGCACCGCCGGTGGCGGTGAAGCAGATGAAGGGCACCTTCTGCTCGATCGCGGTTTCGACGCCGCGCACGAAGCGTTCGCCAACCACGCTGCCCATGCTGCCGCCCATGAAGTCGAACTCGAAGCAGGCGACGACCACGTTGATGCTGTGCACCGAGCCGCCGATCACCACCATGGCGTCGGTCTCGCCAGTGTTCTCGAGCGCTTCCTTGAGCCGCTCGGGGTACTTGCGACTGTCCTTGAACTTCAGGGCGTCGACCGGCAGCACCTCCTGGCCGATCTCGTAGCGGCCTTCGGAGTCGAGAAAGCCGTCGAGCCGCGCCCGGGCGCCGATGCGGTGGTGGTGGCCGCAGCTCGGGCAGACGTTCTGGTTGTGCTCCAGGTCGGTCTTGTAGAGCACGGTCTCGCAGCTCGGGCACTTGATCCAGAGGCCCTCGGGCATCTGGCGCCGCTCGCTCGGGTCGGTCGGCGTGATCTTGGGGGGAAGCAGTTTTTCAAGCCAGCTCATGGTGCTCCTTGTGTGGCGTGGATTATCCGCCAGCCGCGGCCCGGGGCGCAGCGGCGGGCAGGGCATCGAGCGCCCGGCGGATCTCGGCCAGGAATTCGCCGACCAGCGGCACCACCGCGTCGCGCGGCTGGCCGTCGATCAGCTGGATGATGCGGGTGCCGATCACGACTGCGTCGGCGGCCGCGCCGACCGCCTGGGCGGTGCGGGCATCGCGGATGCCGAAACCCACGCCCACCGGCACTTTCACGTGCTTGCGGATGCGCGGGAGCATGCGGCCGACCGCGTCAGTGTCGAGGTGGCCGGCGCCGGTCACGCCCTTCAGCGACACGTAATAGACGTAGCCGGTGGCGATGCGGCCGACCTGGGCCATGCGCTCGTCTGTGCTGGTCGGCGCCAGCAGGAAGATCAGGTCGATGCCGTGGGCCTGCAGGCCGGCGGCGAAGTCCTCGCATTCCTCGGGTGGGTAGTCGACCACCAGCAGGCCGTCGACGCCGGCGGCCGCGGCGTCGCGGATGAAGGCGCCCTTGCCGTGCACGCCGTCATAGCGCTCGACCGGGTTGGCGTAGCCCATCAGCACCACGGGCGTGGCCTTGTCCTGCTCGCGGAAGGCGGCCACCATGGCCAGCACCTGCTTCATGCCGATGCCGAGCGCCAGTGCGGCTTCGCCGGCCTGCTGGATCACCGGGCCGTCGGCCATCGGGTCGGAAAACGGCACGCCGAGCTCGATCACGTCGGCGCCGGCCGCGACCATGCCGTGCATCAGCGCAGGCGTGATGTCGGCGTAGGGGAAGCCGGCCGTGACGTAGGGGATGAGGGCCTTGCGTCCTTGCTTCTGCAAGGCTTCGAAGGTGGCGGCAATGCGGCTCATCACTTGCCTCCCTTCACCTGGAGGCCGCGCATCGACGGCCGGTCGTAGAAATCGACGCCCGAGAGGTCGGCCACCGTGCCGATGTCCTTGTCGCCGCGGCCCGAGAGGTTGACCAGGATCGACTGGTCCGGCCGCATCGTCTTCGCCAGCTTCATCGCATAGGCGAAGGCATGGCTCGACTCGAGCGCCGGGATGATGCCTTCGGTCCGGCACAGGTAGTGGAAGGCCTCGAGCGCCTCGGTGTCGGTGATGCCGACGTACTCGGCGCGGCCGATGTCGGCCAGGTAGGCGTGCTCGGGGCCGACGCCCGGATAGTCCAGGCCGGCGCTGATGCTGTGGGTCTCGGTGACCTGGCCATCGTCGTTCTGCAGCAGGTAGGTGCGGTTGCCGTGCAGCACGCCCGGGCTGCCGCGCAGGATCGAGGCCGAATGCTTGCCGCTGTCCAGGCCTTGGCCCGCGGCCTCGACGCCGATCAGGCGCGTGCGCTCGAACGGGATGTACGGGTGGAAGATGCCCATCGCGTTGCTGCCGCCGCCCACGCAGGCGACCACCACGTCGGGCTGGCGGCCTTCGGCCTCGCCGATGATGCCTTGCGCCGCCAGCATCGCCGGCATCTGCGCGATGCACTCGGTGCCGATCACGCTCTGGAAGTCGCGCACCATCATCGGGTAGGGATGCGGGCCGGCCACGGTACCGATGATGTAGAAGGTGTTCTCGACGTTGGTGACCCAGTCGCGCATCGCCTCGTTGAGCGCGTCCTTCAGGGTCTTGCTGCCCGATTCGACCGGCACCACGGTGGCACCAAGCAGGTTCATGCGGTAGACATTCGGGCTCTGGCGCTTGACGTCCTGGCTGCCCATGTAGACCACGCATTCGAGCCCGTAGCGGGCGCAGATGGTGGCGGTGGCGACGCCGTGCTGGCCGGCGCCGGTCTCGGCGATCACGCGCGGCTTGCCCATGCGCTTGGCGAGCATGGCCTGGCCGATGGTGTTGTTGACCTTGTGGGCGCCGGTGTGGTTCAGGTCCTCGCGCTTGAGGTAGATCTGGGCCCCGCCGATCTCGCGGCTGGTGCGTGCCGCGTGGTAGATCGGCGACGGGCGGCCCACGAAATGGGCCAGCTCGTAGTGGAATTCGGCGAGGAACTCGGGGTCGTCCTTGTAGCGGGCGTAGGCATCGCGCAGTTCGCTGATCGCGTGGGTCAGCGTCTCGCTCGCGAAAGTGCCGCCGTAGATGCCGAAATGGCCGCTGGCGTCGGGTTGCTGGTAGGTGTCCATGGTCTCGATTCGTTGGGCCGGCGCCCGCGGATCGAGGCGGCGCGCCAGCTAGGGAAGGGCATCGGCCGCCCGGACGGCGGCCACGAATTCGCGGATCTTCGCGGCGTCCTTCAGGCCCTTGGCGGCCTCGACGCCCGAACTCACGTCAACGGACAGCGACTTGCAGCGCGTCCGCAGTTGACGAATGCCATCGCCCACGTTTGCAGGTGCGAGCCCACCACTCAAGACGAGGTGAGCGTCGACGGCGGGTGGAAGAAGTGACCAATCGAATGCCTTGCCGCCTCCGCCATAGGCCTCGACATGGGCGTCGAGCAGGATGGCGTGGGCGCGGGAGTAATCGGACGCGTATTTTACGAGGTCGAAGGAAGCCCCGGCGGCGCCGAGCGGTATGCGAGCCGCCCGCATGTAACGGTGGGCGCCTCGGCCGCTGGCTTCCCAGCACTGTTCGGGCGTCTCGTCGCCGTGGAACTGGGCCAGGGCGCCGGGCACTTTGGCCAGTGCGGCCAGGGTGGCGGCCACGCTTTCGTTGACGAGCAGCAGCACCGGGGTCATGAAGGGCGGCAGGCGCCCGGCCAGTGCGGAGGCGCGCTCGGCCGTCACGGCACGCGGGCTGGCGGGATAGAGCACGAAGCCGACCGCGTCGGCGCCGGCCTCGACCGCGGCGTCGACGTCGGCCTCACGCGTCAGGCCGCAGATCTTGATGCGGGTCCGGTGGGGTGGGGGGGCGACGGGATCTGTCATGGCGGGCCATCATACGCAGCACGCACGGCCTGCAGCGTCGCCTCGGGCGGCAGGCCCCAGCCGGCGTCGTAGAGGGGGCCCAGGAAGTAGAGGCCGGCCGGCGAGAAGGTGGGGGCCGCCACCACCCGGCTGCGCGCGGCCAGCACCTCGGCCATCCATTCGGGCGGCGCGTCGCCGTGGCCGATGCGCACCAGGCAGCCCATGATGTTGCGGATCATGTGGT
Source organism: Variovorax sp. P4_D9 (assembly GCF_056401695.1). Taxonomy (NCBI): domain Bacteria; kingdom Pseudomonadati; phylum Pseudomonadota; class Betaproteobacteria; order Burkholderiales; family Comamonadaceae; genus Variovorax; species Variovorax sp. P4_D9. The sequence continues at coordinate 2,003 of NZ_JBFUIU010000113.1, read as the reverse complement.
GCAGGAAGGCGTCGGCCTCGAACTCGAAATGCCAGCGGCAGCGCTCGCCCTCGCCGTGGCGCGTGATCTCGATGCGGCGCAGGTCCTTGACCGGCGAGCGGGCCTGGCAGGCCGAGGCGCGGAAGGAACTGAAGTCGTGCTGCCCCACTAGCACGGCGGCGGCGGCGCGCATCGAATCGCCGTCGAGCGCATGCATCGACCAGCCGACCCGGCCCGCATCGAGGCTCGGGCGCACCGGCGACTGCGACAGCACGTAGAGGTAGCGGCGGGTCAGCGCGCTGGCCCGGCAGTGGAATTGGTCGAGCACCGGCTGCGCCCACTGCACCGCGATGTCGGGCGGCAGGAAGCGGTTGGTGCCGCGGACCCAGGAGATGGGCAGGCGCTCGACAGGCGTGTCGAAGTGCACCACCTGCATCAGGCCGTGGACGCCGGTGTCGGTGCGGCCGGCGCACAGGGTCGAGATCGGCTGGGCGGCGAACTGGCTCAGCGCCGCCTCGAGCTTGTCCTGCACCGTGCGGCCCGAGAGCTGGCTTTGCCAGCCCTGGTAGGCCTGTCCGTTGTAGCGGATGCCGAGGGCCAGCCTCACGGCAGAATCGGCGGCCGCATGGCCACTCAGCGCAGCTGGCCGAGCAGTTGCTTGGCTTCGGCCTTGATTTCGCCAGCGCTTTCGGCGGCTACTTCCTCGACCAGCGAGCGGGCGCCTTCGACGTCGCCGAGCGCCTTCAGTTCGCGTGCCAGCGAAAGCTTGATCGCGTGCGGGTTTTCGCCGCTGTCGTCGATCGCCTCGAGGCGGCCGCGCTCAGTGTCGGACGGGTTGCGGTTCGACAGGCCGGCCAGCGAGCTCATGTCGAATTCGATGAAGCCTGAATCGCCGGGCAGGTTGGAGCGCAGGGGTGCCGGCTGGGTGCGCTCCTCGTCGGCGTGCGACTCTTCACGCCCGAGCGGCTCGAGGGCGGCAGGGGCGGTATCGAAGTCGTTCTCGAGGTCGACGCGCCTGGGAATCTGGCGGGTCGGCGTGTGGCCGTTGAGCGGCGCGGTGACGATGCTCGGCAGCTCGGGGGSGGGCGCATGGAATGGCTTCGGCGCCGCTGCCGGCGGCAGGCTGGCCGTGACCGTCGCCGGGGCGGTCGCTGCCGGCGACGGGTTCAGTTCGAGATCGAAGTCCAGCGGCGCCACCGACGGCACGAAGGCCGGCGGCGGAGCTTCCGCCACGGGCGCGGGGATCGGTGCGAGCGGCACAGGGGCGCTGGCGGCGGCGAGGGTGCCGGCGAAGGCGGCTGCTTCGGCGGCGGACACACCGCCGCGGCTGCCGCTCTCGTAGAGCGGATTGCCCGGATCGAGCTCCTTGCCCAACTCGACCACGCGGTTCCATTCGTTGCCGGAGCCGCCGGTCAGCTTGTGGACATCGGCCGCGAGCGCTTCGTAGGCGCGCAGGTCGCGGCGCTTGGCGTGGATCTCGAGCAGCTTGAGATGGATCGCGGTGCGTTCCGGATTGACCCGCAGGGCTTCGCGCAGGATTTCCTCGGCCTGGAGGTCGCGGCCGTAGGCCAGGTAGACGTCGGCCTCGGCCACCGGGTCGACGTCGCCGGTATCCAGTTGACTCGGCGAGTACGACAGCGACGACACCACGGAGTTGCCGCGGTTTTTGGTGTCGACCGACTCGCCGCCGCTGGCGCCGAAGAAGGAGTCCTTGGGGATCCGGCTTTCGATGAACACGCTGTCGCCGGCATCGCGGCGCTTGCGGCCGAGAACGCGGTAGAGCAGGACGCCGATCAGCAGGGCGATCAGCGCGGCGGCGCCGGCCATCAGCGGGTTGTCGAGCAGTTCGGAGAAGAAGCTCTGCTGTGCCGGCGGCGGTGGGGGCGGCGCCTTGGCGACCGGCTTGGCGGCAACTGCGGGCGCGATCACCGCGGGTGCGGCGGCCGGGGCGGAGGCAGCGGCAGCCACGGCCGGGGCGGCGGAAGAGGCGACGGGGACGGCCGGGGCGGCCACAGGGGCAGGCG
>NZ_JBFUIU010000112.1:0-17094 GCF_056401695.1 Variovorax sp. P4_D9 | reverse complement strand
CCTCGCAGCCCGGCGTCAGCCGGCAGATTCGCGAACTGGAGGACGAGCTCGGGCTAGCCCTGTTCGCCCGCGCCGGCAAGCGACTGACCGGCCTGACCGCGCCCGGCGACCATCTGCTGCCGATCATCGAACRGGTGCTGCTCGAAAGCCACAACCTGCGTCAGGCGGGGCAGGAGTTCCTGGCCCAGGAGCGTGGCTCGCTGTCGATCGCCGCGACCCATTCGCAGGCACGTTACGCGCTGCCGGTCGCGGTGCAGGAGTTCCGCGGCAAGTTTCCCAACGTGCAGCTGCACCTGCGGCAGGGCTCGCCCAAGCAGGTGGCGCAGATGCTGCTCGACGGCGAGGCCGACGTCGGCATCGCCACCGAGGCGCTGGCCGACTACCCCCAGCTGGTCGCGCTGCCCTGCTACCGCTGGACCCACTCGGTCATCGCGCCGCCCGGGCATCCGCTGCTCGACGGCCCGCTCACCCTCGAGCGGCTGKCGCGCTTCCCGCTGGTCACCTACGACGCCGGCTTCACCGGTCGCACGCGCATCGATGCGGCCTTTGCCCGCAACGGCATCCAGCCCGACTTCGCCATCACGGCGATGGACGCCGACGTGATCAAGACCTATGTCGAGCTCGGCATGGGCGTGGGCATCGTCGCCGGCATCGCCTACGAGACCGAGCGCGACACGCAGCTGAGCGCGGTCGATGCCGGCCACCTGTTCGGCATCAACGAGACCAAGCTGGCGGTGCGCCGCGGCAACTACCTGCGCGGCTATGTCTACGCCTTCATCGAGTCCTTCGCGCCGACGCTGCCGCGCGCGGAGGTCGAGGAAGCGCTGGACGGCAGCGGCACCGAGGACGCCTCGGTGCCCGACGCGGCGCTGGCGCATTGAAGCGCGACAACCGGCTGCGCCTGGCGCTTCAGGCCATGCGCGGCAGGCAGGCTTCCAGCTTCAACGCCACTGCAGCAGCAACGACCAGGGCTGGCGGCTCATGTGACGATCGACGCAGCCGACCTGGGCGGCACCGCAGCCATCGGGCAGGTAGCTCGGGTCGAGCAGCGTGCTGCCTGGGGCGAAGGCCAGCCTGCGCAAGGTGACCGACTGCAGCACATTGCCGCCGATGGCATCGAATCCCTGGGCATCGACGCTGACGACGACATCGCAATGCATCGGCAGCCCGCCACCGCCGATGCGCCGTGCGGCCAGCACCTCGCCGATCTTCTCGAAGCTGTCGAGGCCGGCGTCGGCACCCCGCGCCTGGCAGATGAGGTCGCCGACGCGCGGCGAGGTGCGCGTGATGTCGCAGGCGCGCATCGTGTAGGCGGTCGGGCGGCCGGCCGCTTCGTCGCTGCCGGCTTGCCATGCCGCGCCCGCATGGGAGGCATGGGCCTCGGAGAACTGGAACTCCTCGGCGCCGAGCCCGGCTTCGCGCGCGAGCCAGCTCACGAAGGCGGCGGACCAGGGCGTGTCGATCACGGCGACACGGTCGATCGCGGCCTGGGCGGCGCGCAGTTCGTGCGATTCCAGACCCTGGTCGGGCCCGACGCCCAGGCCCTGCAGCCGCGCATTCGTGGCCTGGTTCAATGCCTGCGTCAGGAGTTGCCGATCGGCCGGCCGCAGGGCGCCGAATCGAACCAGCGAGGGCAGGCCACCTGGCTCGGGATCGACCGCGCGCCAGTAGCCGAGCACCCGCTCCCAGGGCGCCGACGACCACGGCCGGGAGCGCACGCCCTCGGCCTCCGAATGACCCGATTCGGTCAATCGTCCCTCGGCATCCATGGCCTGGCCGCCGAAGGCCCGATGCTCGCGCCGCGCGGCGGCCGCCATGGCCAGCGCACGGGCTGGCGCCGGTGACTGCGCGGCGGTCTCGAGGCAGCGTGAAGCGGCCGCGGCACCCAGCGGCGCGGCCAGCGACAGGAGAGCAGCGGCGAGCGAGAGCAGGAGCCGCAACGCGGGTAGGAAAACCATGTGGACCCAAGCATAGCCCGCACGGCCGGAGGTCAGGCGTCCGCTATGTCCCCTGCTGCCGATGCGATGGTTCGCTTGGCGATGTTGATCAGGTGAATCTGGCTCGTCCCCTCGTAGAGGCGAAACAGCCGCACATCGCGGTAGAAGCGTTCGGCCACGTTGCCCGCGATGTATCCACTGCCGCCGAAAACCTGCACCGCCCGATCTGCGACACGGCCGCACATCTCCGATGCGAACAGCTTGCACATCGACGCTTCCATCGTCACATCGGCACCCTTGTCGCGCTTGCGCGCGGTCTCGAGCACCAGCGCGCGCGCCGCATGCACCTCGGTGTTGCTCTCCGCGATCATCTGTTGAACCAGCTGGAAGTCGCCGATCGGATGACCGAACTGTCGACGCGACTGCGCGTGCCGCGCCATTTCCTCCACCAGCCGGATGGCGGGCCCCACGCACAGGGCGGCCAGGTTGATGCGCTGTTTGTTCAGCGTCCTCATGGCGATGCGGAAGCCCTGGCCTTCGATTCCGCCGACGATCGCGGAGGCCCGGACCCTGACCTTGTCGAGCCTGACCTCACCGACCGGCGAACCGTGCTGCCCCATCTTCCGGTACGGCGGCGATGTCGACAAGCCGGGCGTGCTCCGCTCGACGAGGAACGCGCTGATCCCCTTGGTGCCCYTCGCCTCCGGGTCCGTCCTGGCGAAGACCGTGAACAGGTTCGCGATCGGTGCGTTGGTGATGAAGCACTTCTGCCCGCTGATCACGAAGCTGTCGCCATCGCGCAGCGCGACCGTCTTCTGTGCCGTTGCATCGGATCCGGCATCCGGCTCGGTGAGCGCGAAGCAGCCCGTGAACTCGCCGCTGGCCAGCCGGGGCAGGTAGCTCCGCTTCTGCTCGGGGGTTCCGTCGACCACGATGGACTCGGCCGCGATGCCGGTGTTGCCGCCGAACCGGGCCCGGAAGCTGGTCGCCACTTGCGACACCTCGATATTGACGAGCGACAACTCTTCGGTCGTGAGGCCGGCGCCGCCATAGGCTTCGGGAATGCTGTGGCCGAACAGTCCGATCTCKCGCATGCGCTGAATCAGCGCTTCCGGGATCTCGTCGCTGCGATCGACCTGCTCTTCGATCGGAAGACACTCGGCGCGGACGAAGCGGCGCACTTCAGCCAGCAGGTTCGAGAATTTTTCGGGGTCGTGGATCATGGGGCCGCCGGGGCCGGCCGCTCGGCCATCACGTGGACGTTCTGCAGGCGCTTGGGGGAGATGTCGAGGGAACTCATCGGCCGCTCACAACGAAGTCTCCGATGCGCCGCCGTCGAGACGCAGCACGTCGGCGCTGGTGAAGCGGGAGCCATCCGCGTCACCGCGGCACAGTGGGCGATCAATTTCAGCGGTGACGAGCACAGGCCGTAGTTGCTGAAATGGTGCTCGGCGTACCAGGCGCCGCCGAAGCCCACTTCGTCCGCCACGCGCGTCTGCTCCACGGCGTCGCGCAGGATCTCGTGGGAGGTCTTATGCTTGTTCCGCTGCTGCATCAAAATGAAGATACCGAAATCCATCGCCGGGCTCCTGGTAGGTTTGGGTACGCGCCTTGACCTTAGGAACGGGGGGCCCGCCGTGTTCACCACGCTTCGCACACCTTCTTTGCGTTTTCCGAAATGAAGGCACTCGACTCGCTGCGGATCTTCGTGACCACCCAGAGGAAGGGAAGCCTCTCGGCCGCGGGGCGCAGCCTCAGCCTGTCGCCGGCCACCATCTCGCGCCGCATCAGCGCCCTCGAGGAAGAACTGGGCGTGCAGTTGGTGGACCGCACCAGCCGCAACCTCAAGGTCACGGAAGCGGGGCAGGCTTTCCTGGCGCACGCGGAATTGGTGCTCGAGGCCATGGCCAGGGCAGAAGAAGCCGCCCGCAACGCGAAACTGCTGCCCGAGGGGCGACTGCGCATCCACTCGCGCACGCAGATCGGCCTGCGGGTGATCGCGCCGCTGCTGCCGGACTTCGCCCAGCGCCATCAGGACATCCGGCTGGAACTCGAACTGTCGGAGCACCCGGTGAACCTGGTCGAGCAGGACTTCGACATCGACATCCGAACCGGCGAGTCCAACGATTCGAGCTTCGTGATCAAGCGTCTGCTCAGCAGTGACGAGGTGCTGGTGGCCAGCCCTGCCTTCATGAAGGTGCACAAGCGCATTCGCCATCCGCGCGACCTGCCGGAAGTGCGTTGCCTCACCTACCGGCGCGAGCAGGAGGCCACCACCTGGAAGTACATCGACGAGCAGGGACAACAGCAGGCGCTGGCGATCGAGGGCGTGTTGAGCTCGAACAACGGCGAGCTGCTGCGGCTGGCCGCGATCGACGGCATGGGGATCGCGCTGCTGTCGGAGGCCACCGTGCGCAGCTGCATCGAGGATGGCAGCCTGGTACGCCTGTTGCCCGAATACCGGTTCGCGGTGCGCGCTTTCTCCAATGGCATCTATGCGGTGTTCCGGCAGAGCCGCACGCTGCCGCTGAAGGTTCGCGCCTTCGTCGACTTCATCGCCGAGGCGCTGCGCGAACGCGACGGCGGCTGAGGCCGGCTTCGCCCGAGCGCGCAGGGCGGGAATCGCGTGCTGCAAAGCAGCTTTGCGGATGCTGCTTGCCCATGGCCGCCGCGCCCTCCTAGGGTCCCTCCGATGCACCCAAGAGACACCCCTCCACCGCCACTGCAAGGCATCCGCGTCCTCGACCTCGACCTCGGCAAACATCGCGGGCCCAGGGACCGCCATGACGCTGGGCGACCTCGGCGCCGAGGTGATCAAGATCGAATCGCTCGAAGGCGACATGTCGCGCCACACCGGCCACTTCGGCCACGCGATGCTGCGGGCCTACAACCGGAGCAAGAAGTCGATCGCGCTGGACCTGCAGCCCGGCGCGGCCGAGGGACTCGGGCTGGGCCCCGACGCCTTGCGTGCCAGGCACCCGGGACTGGTCTACGTATCGATCAGCGGCTTCCCCGCCGGCGGGCCTTCGCGGGACCGGCCCGGCTACGAGACATCGCGGCGCAGGCGGAGAGCGGCCTGATGTCGGTGACCGGCGAGCCGCAGGGCCTGCCGCAGAAGGTCGGCGCCACCATCATCGACGCGGCCACGGTGCAGGTGGCGGCCCAGGCCGTGCTGGCTGCGCTGTTCCGGCGCGAGCGCATCGGTGCCGGCGAGACCATCCACATCTCGCTGCTGGAAGTGGCGCTCAACCTGCAGCTGCCGAACTGGAGCGACTACCGTGCACGGCGTCGAGCCCACGCGCAGCGGCGACGGCCAGCCGATGAATGCGCCCGCCGCGGATATTTTTCGCACCCGCGACGGCATGGTGGTGGTCTCCGCGTACGTGCAGTCCCACTGGGAGCGCCTGTGCGAACCATCGGCTGCCCCGCGCTGGCGACGGATGCGCGCTTTCTCACCAACGAGCTGCGGGCGGCGAACCGGCCCGCCATGAAGGCGGCCGTGAGCGAACAGCTCTCGCGGTACGGCACGCGCGATTGCGTCGACCTTCTGACGCGAAACAACATCGTCGTCGGGGTGGTGCGCAGCTACAGCGACGCACTCGAGGGAGAGGACTTCCAGGCCACCAGCATGGTCGTCGACGCCGCGCCCAACGGCGATGCCGAAGGCTATCGCAGCTTCGGCCTGCCCTACGAGCTCCGCGATACGCCGCGCCCCGCGACCCGGGCGGCGCCGGCTCACGGCGCGAATACCGAGGAGATCCTGCGCGACGCGGGATTCGAGCCCGACGAGATTGCGCAGCTGCGCGAGGCTGGCGTCGTGAAGACCGCTCAGCCGACCCGCTCCACCGCGGGCTTTCTGCAGGCCGCTGCGGCTGCCCGGCGCATGACGGCCGAGCCCATTGGCCGCCAGGAAGCGGTCTTCGCCGTACAGGGTGATCGACCAGAACGCATCGGCCGGCAGGTCGCCGCCGTCCTCGAAGCGGATGCGGTACGCGTGGCGCCCATGCAGCAGCTCGCCATGTTCGTCATAGTCGGCCGGGGCGTAGATGGCTTCGTCCGCGGCCAGCGCGCCGATGCCTTTTCAAGGCGGTGGAAGCGCGCAGCATGTAGTCGTTGTCGAACCTGCCCAGTCGTGGAGAAGCGCCACGGCGCCTTGGAGGCCGTGTGGGTGTGCCCTTGGATCAGCGCGATGCCCTCCCTGTACGCAGCGCGCAGGCCCTCGATCGGGGCGGCGCGCAGCGTGGCGAGCCGGCCGTCGGACGGCAGCGCGATGTTCGCGGCCGCGAGCAGATCGAAGGGAGCGCGCTGCGACGGCAGTGGCGGGAAATCCGCCAAGGCCCGCGCCAGGTTGGAGAAGAAATCAAGCGCCGCATCGCCGCTGTCCTGCCACTGCGCCTGGCTCGGGAGCGGCGCCTGCACCGGCTCGCCCTGCACTCGGAACCCGGCTTGCATCGCATGGGCCGCCGGCAGGTCCGCCTCGTCATCCACGATCACGCGGCCGAGCAGCCAGACCAATGCGGAAGGGCAACGGACCGCTGTCGTCCCGGCCGGTGCGGCCGACGCCGGCACCTCCGGGCCCAGCAAGGCATAGCGGGCGCCTTCGGCCGGCACATTGCGCGTGCCGAGGTTGAGGAAATTGTGGGTGTAGACATCCAGCAGCTCCACCACGAAGAAGCGGCTCTGCGCCGGGATCTCGAGCAGCACCGGCCCCTGGTGAAGGTCCAGCCAGGCGTTGCTGTAGAGCAGATCGACGGTCGGCGGGTTGAAGTCCCGGTCTCGGTGCGTCCACTGCCGCATGCTGTGCGCGATCCTTTTGAACGGCGCGGCCGTGGCCCGGCTCGTTCATGGCCTGCCGCCTGCACGTCTGCAGGGCCTCGAGTAAGGGAAAGCCCGCAATCACGGCAGGCAGCGCGGCGTGCATCGCCCATCGCGCCGGGCTGCGTGAGGAATTTGCGGGGGCGGCGCCTTGATTCGGCTTGCTTTCAGGACTCATGACCTATCTTGACGGCTGGGCGCGCGTCGCCGCGTGCACGACTTACAAAGCTGCTTTGCGTTCCTTGAAGATCATCCCCTGCTGCCCGCCGATAGACTGGCCTTCAGGGACCCGAGTTCATCGCCACTGAACGAGACCGGGTCTGCGATCCATCTGCCGATCAAAGAGATAGAGATACAGGAGACAGCACATGAATTTTCGAAAACTCGTTTCCGGCGCGTTGTTCGGGCTCGGGCTCGCGCTGGCGCTGGGTCCGGCTGCCCAGGCCCAGCAGCCCATCCGAATCGTCGTCCCCTTCGCCGCCGGCGGMGGCACGGACCAGTACGTGCGCATTCTTGCGGCAGAGCTCACCAAGCGCGGCACCCAGGTCATCGTCGACAACAAGCCCGGCGCCAGCGGCATCGTCGCCGCGGACTACGTCGCCCGCTCGCGCCCGGACGGGCTCACGGTGCTCGTGTCTTCCCTGGGAACGCTCGCCAACAACACCGTCCTGTACGACAAGCTGCCCTACGACCCCAACAAGGATTTCGCGCCGGTTTCGCAGATCGGCTACCAGCCGGCAATCATCGTCGGGCGGGCCGACCTGCCCTACAAGAACATCAAGGAGATGGTCGCCTATGCCAAGGCCAATCCGGGCAAGATCAACCGGGGCTCTCCGGGCGCGGCCATTCTCACGAATCTCGCGCCGATGAGCTTCGAGAAGTCCCTCGGCATCAGCACCACGCATATTCCCTTCAACGGCGATGCGCCCGCGATCCAGGCCCTGCTCGGCGGCCAGATCGACATCCATGGCACCTCGATCACGGGCTCATTGCCCCATATCCGCAGCGGCAAGCTGCGGGTGCTCGGCGTCATGGACAACCGCAGGCTCCCGCAAGTGCCGGACGCGCCGACGTTCAAGGAACAGGGCTACGACCTCGAGGCCGTCCTGTGGTATTCGTTCTCGGTCCCTTCAGGCACCCCGAAAGAGGCGATCGAACGGCTCAATCGAGCAGTCAACCAGGTGATCGCCGACCCGGAATTCGTCGCGCGGGCCCAAGCGATCGGGATGGAGCCGCGCGGCGGCACCCCCGAGGAGTTGGCAAAGTTCGTGCGAACCGAGTCGGACCGCTGGCTGCCGCTGCTCCAGAGCCTGAATCTGCCGAAGCAGGCGCAATAGCGCTTGAGGAAGGCAGCCAGATCGCTTGTGAACTTGAACGGGTTCTTGAACGCGAGGAATTGATCACCCTGCTCCGCGCCTGAAGCGTTGCAATGAACCTGGAATGAGGCAGGCTGGATGGGATCGACGCAACGCATTCGAAAGTCAGCGGGTATCCGATGCACTCAGGCGGACTGAAGCCGTGCAGCCAAGCGCTCCAGCAGAACGGGATGGGGCTCATGGCCCACACCAGGCGCGATGTCCACTGTGACTTCAGTTTCCAACTGAAGCAGCCGGGCCTGCGCGGCCTGCGCCAGCCTTGCTGGCATCACCGGATCGGCGCCACCATGCAACAGATGAATTTCCGCTTCTGATCTGCGCTCCGGCAGCGTGGCGAATCGCCCTGCGAAGGAAACGATCCGCTGCGCAGGTGGGTCCGCGAGCTTGGTCGATTCGAGCGCCATGATTGCCCCCTGCGAGAAGCCGGCGATCAACGTGCGCTGGCGTCGACGCCGGCAACCTGCTGCCAATGCCTCACGCTCGCCACGAACGCCGGCATGGCCGCATCGACGCGCGCCTGACGGTTGTCCTCCGTCACATCGCGCACCGAGAACCATTGCAGCCCACTGGAAACGTCGGAAGGCTCGGGCGAGGCGACGCTGACGACCAGGGCGGCACTGTCGCGGCTGGCGAACCAGCGAGCAATGCCGAGCATGGACTGGGGCACGGAACCGACGCCGTGCGTGAGCAGGACGAGCCGTTCAGCCGGGCTCTCGGGTTGTTGGACGATGATGGATGTAGATGACATATCTGTTTTCGGCGTGTGCGATGAGATCAAGCCAGCGGCCCGGCGCAGGGCAAATCGCCGAAGACGTAGCCTTCCATTGAAAGCACGCCGTAGGTCACGCCGCCGTCGATGACTTCGACGGCTTCGTCCGCACCGCTGGCGCCGGCGGCTATCAGCAACGGCAAGTAGTGCTCGTCCGAGGGGTGGGCGCGGCGGCTGTGCGGCGCACCACGAAAGTCGACCAGTGCTGCCTCATCGTGCGCAAGGGCGGCATGGCGCGCCCACTGTACGAACTCGCGCACGTAGTCCTCGGGCGCCTCGGTCTCCGACTGCCGGAACTCGTACAGGTTGTGGGTGAGGCTGCCCGAAGCCATGATCAGCACGCCGTGATCGMGCAAGGGCGCCAGCGCGCGACCCAACGCCAGCGCGTCGGCCGGGCGCAGCTCGATCGGGAGCGACAGTTGGAGCACCGCCAGCGACGCCTCGGGCAGCATGTGCAGCAGTGGCACCCAGGCGCCATGGTCCAGCCCCTGCTCGTCCACCAGGTGCGTCGATAGCCCGGACTGCGCCAACAGCGCAGCAACCTCGCGCGCCACCGCCGGCTCTCCGGCGACGGGGTACTGCAGTGCATACAGCGGCGCCGGGAAGCCGCCGAAGTCGTGGATGGTCTCGGGCCGGACGCTGGCACTAACGCGCAGGCCGCGCGTGCGCCAGTGCGGCGAGACCACGAGGACGGCCCTCAACCCGGGCAGCGCGAGCACGCGCCTGCCGATGTCGTTCAGCAAGGGGCCGGCCCGGCCTGGTTCCAATGCGAATGTGGGTGCGCCGTGCGAGACGAAAATTGCAGGAGTTTTCACGAGAACGATCCTTGGTGCTGAGCGACCCGCGCCGCATGGCACGGGAATTTGTTTACTTGACGAGTCCGAACGGATCCTTGACCGGCCACTTGGCCGGGTCGGTGCGGAAGTCCTTGGAGCGATGTGGTTGCGCAGTGGGGCCGGACGTTCCGACTACCAACTCGCCAGCAAGCTGCACTGCTGGCACCAGCAAGCTGCCTGCTGGCATGGGTGAACTTTATTAAGATAGAACGACGAGATAAACACCCATTTGCGGCACACATTGTTTTGCCGTTCGAGACTATGGACATCCTCCAAGCCATGAAGACCTTCACTGCCGTGGTCGATGCCGGCAGCTTCGTCGGGGCCATGGAGGCGACGCAGTTGTCCAAGCCTGCGGTGTCGCGCCATGTCACCGAACTCGAGGCGCACCTGGGCACTCGCCTGCTGCAGCGCACGACGCGTCGCCTGTCGCTCACCAGCGAAGGTCAGACCTACTACCAGCGCTGCAAGGAGGTCTTGCTGGCGGTGCAAGAGGCCGAGGCCGAGGTGGGGTCCAGCACCGGCCAGGCGATGGGACGCCTTCGCATCGGTGCGCCGCAGACCTTCGGCGCGCTGCACTTGGCCGCGCTCTGGGGGCGCTTCGCCGCCGAGAATCCCCAGGTGACGCTGGACATCGTGTTGTCGGACCGCGTGGTCGATCTGGTCGAGGAAGGCTACGACCTGGTGGTTCGCATCGCGCGGCTGCCCGACTCCAATCTCGTCAGCCGCGCGCTTGCGAAGACGCGCATGGTGCTGTGCGCGTCACCCCCCTACCTCGCGCAGCACGGCACGCCCACGCTGCCGCAAGAACTCCCGCAGCACGACGTGGTCTCTTATACCTACTGGTCGTCCGGCGATGTGTGGAGCTTCCAGGGTCCCAAGGGCGAAGTCACGGTGCGCACGCGCTCGCGCATCAACGCCAACAACGGCGACACCTGCCGAGCCGCTGCGCTGGCGCACCAGGGCATCATCCTGCAACCCGATTTCCTGGTGCACGACGACCTGCGCAACGGCACGTTGGTCGAACTGATGCCCGAATTTCGTGCCGCTGAGTTGGGCATCTTCGCCGTCTATCCCACGCGCAAGCAGCTCCCGTTGAAGGTGCGGCGGCTGGTGGACTTCCTTGTTGAAGCGCTTCAGGCACCACCATGGCGCAAGGCATAGGGGGCTCCATCGATGTATCCCTCGCTTCTACCCAGCGTGTAAGGATCAGCGCACTGTCGACCTGCATTCATGAATAACATCGACGTTTCATTTTCTGAGGAGCACTGCATGCCGGTCGAGAAGCAGGCAGCGATTGAGCCATGACCCGAACGATGAAGGCGGTGGTCATGCACGCGCCGGGGGGACCGGAGGTGCTGAAGATCGAGCAGCGGCCGGTGCCGCAGCCGCAGCCGGGTCAGGTGCTGATCCGCGTGGAGGCCTTCGGGTTGAACCGATCCGAATTGTTCACCCGACAGGGTCACTCGCCAGGCGTCACGTTCCCGCGCGTGCTGGGCATCGAGGCCGTAGGCACGGTGGACGACGCGCCCGGCAAGGAATTCCACCGCGGCCAGACCGTCGCCACGGTCATGGGTGGCATGGGGCGGAAGTTCGACGGCGGCTACGCCGAATACACCTTGGTGCCCGCGAGCCAGGTGCAGGCGTTCAGCACGTCGCTGTCGTGGGCGAAGCTGGGCGCGTTGCCCGAGATGCTCCAGACCGCCTGGGGCGCCCTGTTCCGTGCGCTGCGGCTGGCCAAGGGCGAGCGCTTGCTGATCCGGGGCGGCACCACGTCGGTCGGCCTTGCCGCCGCCGCGATTGCCAAGGCGCACGGCGCCGAGGTCGGCGCGACCTCGCGCAGCGCGACCGGCGAGGCGACGGTGCGCATGGCCGGCGCGGATCGATTCTTCCTCGACGACGGCGCAATCGCCCAGACGGTGCGCGAGCAGTGGGACGGCGGCGCCGACAAGGTGCTCGAACTGGTCGGGACGACGACGCTCGCAGACTCTCTGCAAAGCACGCGCGAACCCGGCATCGTGTGCATGGCCGGCATGGTCGGCGACCGCTGGTCGCTGGCTGACTTTGCGCCGATGGACATCATCCCCACCGCGGTGTCGCTGACCACGTACTCCGGCGGCGTGTCCAACTTCATGGCGACCCCGCTGCAGCAACTGATCGACCAGGTGAGCTCCGGCGCCCTTGCCATTCCACCGGGCCGCGTCTTCCAAATCGACGACATCGTGGAAGCTCACCGCACGATGGAGACGAACACGGCCGGTGGCAAGATTGTCGTGGTCACGCGTTGATGCGGGTGGCTTGCTGAAGTCGTGGTCGCCGCTGCCGCGCACGGTCCTGCTCACGCTCGCCGTGCTCACACCACCATCGGCACCGCCGCGCCATCCATCGAAATGATGGCGCCCGAGATGTAGGCAGCGCCCGGCGAGCTCAGGAAGACCACCGCCCGGGCGATGTCCTCGGGCGTGGCCAGGCGCCCGAGCGGCGCCCGCGCCTGCGCATCGCGCAGCACTTCTTCCTCGCTGATGTTGCGCAGGCGGGCATCCGCTGCAATGCCCTGGGCCATGCGGTCGGTCAGGGTCAGCGCCGGGTTGACCGCGTTCACGCGCACGCCCAGGGGGCCGTAAGCCGCCGCCAGGCCGGCGGTCGCGAGCATCAACGCCGCATTGGCGGCACCGCCCGCCAGATGGGTCGGCGACGCGACCTTGCCGCCCATGCCAATGACGTTCACGATCGCTCCCGAACCGCGCTCGCCCATGCGCTTGATCACAGGATCCATGACGTTGATGTAGGTGAAGAACTTGGCCTGCATGGCGTCCTGCCAGGCCTGCGGCTGCAGCTCGCCGAAGGGCGTGCGGCGCGCGGCGCCCGCCGAGTTGACCAGCACGTCGACCGCGCCATCCCGGGCTTGCACGGCATCCACCATCGCCAGCGCTGCGCCGGCATCGCCCAGATCGGCGCAGTGGCCTCGCACCGCATGGCCCTCGCCCTGCAGGCCGGCGACGGCGGCTTCGACGTGCGCGGGCGTGCGCCCCACCAGGCTGACCCGCGCGCCCTCGCGCAGGAATTCACGTGCGCAGGCCAATCCGATGCCGCGGCTGCCGCCGGTGACAAGCACGTGCTTGCCGGTCAATTGAAGATCCATGGCACCTCCGAAAGATGATCTTGTTGCTCAGGCCTCCACTGTGGCACAGCCGGCCGGCAGGGGCAGCGGCACGCCCGCATCCGCGAACACCTCGCGCACCACCGACAGCGCGTTGAGCGCGGCCGGGAATCCGGCGTACACGGCCATCTGCATCACCACCTCGACCACCTCGACCGGCGTGCAGCCCACATGCAGGGCCGCATGCACGTGGACCCGCAACTGCGGCAGCGCATGGCCCATGGCGCTCAGCGCGGCGACCGTCGCCAACTCGCGTTCGCGCAGGCCCAGGCCTTCGCGCGCATAGATGTCGCCGAAGGGAAACTCTAGCAGGTAGCGGGCGAAGTCCGGGAACGACGCCGCCAGCCCTTCGGCCACCGCAAGGCCGGCCGGACCGTCCACCTGCGCCAGCAGGCGGACGCCGCGTTCGTAGCGTTCGTTGTCGATCGGTTTCGAGTTCATTGCGTCTCTCCAGTCAGGAAGTTGATGGCCGCGACTGTAAGGACGCAGCCGATCCCATGGAATGACCGATTTCGTGATACCTTTTTGGTATGTCAGGACGCCTCGATTCCCGCTCGCTCGCCCTCTTCCTCGCGGTCGCCGAAACGCTGAGCTTCCGCCAGGCGGCCGAGCTTCTGCATCTGTCGCAGCCGCCGCTGAGCCGCGCCATCCGCGAGCTCGAGCAGCGGCTCGGTGCGCGGCTGTTCGACCGCAGCACGCAGGGCGTCGAGCTCACCGACGCCGGCCGCAGGCTGTTGCCCTACGCGCGGGCCGTTGCCAGGCTGCTGCGGCAGGCCGAAGCGGAATTGGCCCCGCGCGACCTGCCGCCGACCCTGCGCCTCGGCTTGACCAGCGCGGTGGAGCCGGCCTGGTTTCGCGGATTGGCGCAGCGGATCCAGCAAAGGCATCCGGGCACGGCCGTTTCCACGCTGTCCGACAGCTCGCCGCGGCTGGTCCGGATGCTGCGCGCCGGCAAGCTGGACGCTGCCTTCGTGGCGCTGCCGACCGACGCCCGGGCCCTCGACGTGCTAGCGCTCGACCGCCTGCCGATGGTGGCCGCGCTGCCGTCCTCCCATCCGCTGGCGAAGCGCAGGTCGCTGTGCCTGTCCGACCTGGCGTCCGAGACGATTCTCTGGTTCGAGCGGGCGCGCCAGCCCGCCTTCTACGACCATTGCCAGCAGGTCTTCGCGCGCCACGGCTTCGCACCGCGCAAGCTCAGGGAGCCGGCCGATCATCACGTGCTGCTGGCCGCCGTCGCCGAGGGGCGGGGCATCGCGCTGCTGCCGAAGTCCTTCGCCGCCCTGAAACGCACCGGCGTCGCGTATCGCAAGCTGGCCGAAGGCGAGGAACTCGCCGTCGGGGTCGGCCTGGCGACGCCACGGGACCGTCCGGCGCTGCGCGACATGCTGGCGAAGGCCGGCACGCCATGAGGCCTTATCCTTCCGTCCTCCGTCGCCCCTCTCGTCTTCAACGGATCCCATGACATCGAATTCAGTGCTTTCGCGGCTCGTCGAGTTCGGCAATGCCGGGGACCTGGACACCCGAGGCACCGGCTGGTTCGTCGGTTTCAGCGATTGGACCCGCGGCCCTTCGACGGCACTGCGGCGCCGCCGGAACGACGTCGACCGGGCCGTGCATCAAGTACTTCTCGCATCCCGCGGGCCACCCGAACGGCGACGCCAAGCCGGTGAGCGAAGGCCGCACGTTGTCGATGCTGGTCGATGCGGCGAGCGAGTTCCGGATCGAGTTCTCGACGCGCGCCGACTTCGCGCCCCAGGACAGCGTGTCGCATACCCTGCGCCGCCATGGCGACTTCGTCCTCTGGGGTCCGGGCATCCATCACCGCGCCTTCGGCATCCGGCCCGCGTGCATCCTGACGGTGCGCTGGACATAGCCGCAGACTGCCCCCGAGGGATTCACCTTAGTCGGCAGCCTCTGCAGGCGCAGATCGGCTTCAGGGCTTCGCATACCCCACGGTCTGCGCCAGGATGATGCGCTGGTTGATCGGCAGGCCGAGCGCGTGCGCGAGCGCGCGTCGGTCGATCAATGCCCGCACAACAGTGCTCAACCCGGCCGCCGCGCAGTAGAGATAGACGTTTTGCGCGATGCCGCCCGCATCGGCACCGGCCAGGAAGGGGCGATCCTCCACCCGAACCTCGACCACGCGCTCGAGGTCCGCGACGTACACCAGGTTGATCGGCGCCGTGGCCACGAAATCCTGCGTCCCCGTGTACGCGGAAGTCCTGAGCCGTGACCAGCTGCAGGCGATGCGTACGCGGCCCGGTAGGCTCCTTCGGCCAGCACCACATGGACATCGATCTCCTTCCAGTTGTGCGCCGAAGGCGCCGTGCGTCCGCCCTGCTGTTCCCGGTTGAGGCCGAACGCCACCCAGAGCAGCGCGGAGAGTGCCTCCAGCGTGATCGGGTCGGGCAGGAACGCACGCGTACTGTGCCGCCTTTTGAGCGCCTGATCGAGGGACAGGTTCGGCCGCACGACCGGGGAAGGCAGCACGACGGTATCGGTTTCGAGATTCAATGGAATGGTCGGCATCGAACGACTCCTCGGCAGCATGAACCTCGCGCTGGAGGCGGGATCGGAGCTCAGGATCGCGCAGGGCCAATGCCGATGCCTTGACGCAGCGCAAGTGCTCGGCAAGGTTTCCGGAATGCGCCGCGCCGGTTCGTGGCTTGCGCCCGATCAAACGGCGACGCGACCGGTCCTCCTACCGTCGGCTTCCAGCCTTTCAGGACCCGAAGCGACGCCTTCTTCGCCACCCCAGGAGATTTCGCCATGACAGACAAGACGCTCTTGTTCGGGGAAGATGCGCGTGAAAAGATCCGCCTCGGCGTCGACCCCGCTCGCCGACCCGTCAAGGTGAAGCTCGGACCGAGCGGCTGCCGGAAGCCTACCCTTTCGGACTGTGACCAAGGAGGCCTCTCTTGTCGAACCTCATACGTATGGCCATCGGCCCGAACAGGCTCGAAGGCGAACTGTGCCTGGTGGAGCCGCCGCGCGGCATCGTCGTCTTCGCGCACGGCAGCGGCAGCAGTCGCCGCAGCCGCCGCAACATTCAGGTAGCCCGCGCACTGCAACGCAGGGGGCTGAGCACCCTGCTGTTCGACCTGCTCACCTCCGACGAGGCCGACAACCGCGTCAACGTGTTCGACATTCCCTTGCTTGCGCAACGGGTGATGGATGCCCTCGACGCCGTGTCCTCCCACGGCCGCCCGATCGGCCTGTTCGGTGCGAGCACGGGTGCGGGCGCCGCGCTGGTCGCAGCGGCGCGGCGCCCGGAGGTCGTGCAAGCCGTCGTCTCGCGCGGCGGGCGTCCCGATCTCGCCGGTGACGCCCTGGACGCGGTTCTCGCGCCGACCCTGCTCATCGTGGGCGGGTCGGACACCGAGGTTCTGGCGATGAATCGCGAGGCCCTCGGGCGTCTGCGTTGCGAAAAGTATCTCGAGGTCGTGCCGCGCGCCACGCATCTCTTCGAGGAGGCAGGCGCCCTGGAGGTCGTCGCCGGGCTGGCCGGCGCATGGTTCGTCAAGCACCTTCATCCCATCGCTTGAAAGAAACACGGGCATTGCCTTGATCCAAGTCAAGCCGCTTGGCGCCGGCGCAACTACAGTGAACCCGCTGGTGGGAAGAGGTGAGGCGCCAGTTTCTCAAAGGTGACAAGGAAGCCCGCCGCCCCGCAAGGGATGGCGGGCCTTCTTTTTTCAGCACGCCTCGTGCGCAGGGGCGGGGCAGCTTCGATGCGCTTCACGGTTCCATCGTTGAAGGAGATTCGAATGAATATCGGTTCCATCTGCACGCGGCGCATAGTTGCCGTGGACAGCGCCAGCACCCTGGTCGAGGCCGCGGGCCTGATGCGCGATCAGCATGTCGGCGCGCTGATCGTCACCAGCCAAACGCCCGAGGGCGMCTGCGTGACCGGCATCGTCACCGACCGCGACCTGGTGGTCGATGTCCTGGCGCGCGGCCTGAATGCCAACGGCATCCAGGTCGGCGAGTTGGCCAGCGACAAGCTCGCGAGCGTGCCCGAGGAGGCCGACGTCTCCGCCGCCATCGCCGTGATGGAATCCCATGGCGTCAGGCGCGCGCTGGTGATCGACAGTGCCAAGCATGTCACGGGCATCGTCTCGCTGGACGACCTGATGGACGAATGCGCCAAGGAACTCGCCGGCCTGGCGAGGGTGATCCGCAGCGGCATCCAGAGGGAAGT
>NZ_JBFUIU010000111.1:0-17119 GCF_056401695.1 Variovorax sp. P4_D9 | reverse complement strand
ACGCTCGAGATGCCGCTCGAGGACCATTTCTACGGCGAGCGCTCCGGCACCTTCCGCTGCCCGTTCGGGCACCGCTGGAACGTCGGCCACAGCATCGAGAACGTGTCGACCGACGAAATGCAGAAGCGCTATACCGACGAGCTCAAGTGAGAGCCCGAGAGGCTGCGCCTGGGGTCAGACCGACCACTTCTCGATGAGCTTCTCGACGCCGAGCGAGTCGTAGCCCTCGAAGGGCTGGTGAATCCACGGATTGGTCTGCAGGAACTCGACCGAGTAGTCCGGCGTGAAGGTCGACAGCGCCTTGGTCCAGAGCACCGCGCTGCGCAGCTCGGTGATCGGCTTGTAGTTGCTCTTGAGCTGCTCCACCACGGCGTGCAGCGTGTGACCCGAATCCGCGAGGTCGTCGACCAGCAGCACCCTGCCCGCGATCTCGCCCTTGGGCGTGGTGATGAAACGCGCGATATCCAGGTGGCCCTGCACCGTGCCGGCGTCGGCGCGGTACGAACTGGTCGACATGATCGCCAGCGGCTTGTCGAAGATCCGCGACAGGACGTCGCCGGGCCGCAGGCCGCCGCGCGCCAGGCACAGGATGGTGTCGAACTGCCAGCCCGACTGGTGCACCTTGATCGCGAGCTTCTCGATCAGGTTGTGGTACTCGTCGTAGCTCACGTAGAGATGCTTGCCGTCTTCGGTCAACATGGTCATGGGTTTCCTGCAGGGAGTTGCGTTCAGTCAGCCAGGTAGGGATGCCGCATCATGATCGTGTGATCGCGATCGGGGCTGGTCGACACCATGTGGATCGGCACGCCCGTGACCTGCTCGATGCGCTGCAGGTACAGCCGCGCGTTGATCGGCAGCTTATCGTACTGGGTGACGCCAACCGTGCTGTCGCTCCAGCCTTCGAGCGTCTCGTAGACCGGCGTGCAGCGCTCGATCTCGTCGGCGCCCATCGGCAGGATGTCGGTGTACTCGCCGTCGAGCTGGTAGCCGGTGCAGAGCTTGAGTTCCTCGAGGCCGTCGAGCACGTCGAGCTTGGTGATGCACAGGCCGCTCAGGCCGTTCACCTGGGCCGAGCGCTTCAGCAGCGCGGCGTCGAACCAGCCGCAGCGGCGGCTGCGCCCGGTGGTCACGCCCTTCTCGGCGCCCACGTGGCTCAGGTGCCAGCCGACGGTGCCGGGCTTCTCCCAGTCGAGCTCGGTCGGGAACGGACCGCCGCCGACCCGCGTGCAGTAGGCCTTGGTGATGCCCAGCACGTAGTGCAGCATGCCGGGGCCGACACCCGACCCGGCCGCCGCATTGCCGGCCACGCAGTTGCTCGAGGTCACATAGGGATAGGTGCCGTGGTCGACGTCGAGCAGCGTGCCCTGGGCGCCTTCGAACAGCAGGTTGGCGCCGGCGCGGTTGGCGTCGTTGAGTTCGCGCGAGACGTCGGCCATCATCGGCTTCAGCAGTTCGGCATGCCGCATGGCCTCGTCGTAGACCGTGTCGAAATCGATCGCCGGCGCGCTCAGCACCTGGGTCAGCACATGGTTGTGCAGGTCGAGCAGCACGCGCAGCTTGGCGGCGAAGCGATCGGGGTGCTTGAGGTCCTGCACGCGCAGCGCACGGCGCGCGATCTTGTCCTCGTAGGCCGGGCCGATGCCGCGGCCGGTGGTGCCGATCTTCTCGATGCCGCCCTTCTCGCGGTAGGCCTCGCGGGCGATGTCGAGCGCCGCATGGAAAGGCAGGATCAGCGGGCAGGCCTCGCTGATGCGCAGCCGCGACCGGACCTCGACGCCGGCCTTCTCGAGGCCTTCGATCTCCTCGAACAGCTTGGCCRCCGACAGCACCACGCCATTGCCGATATAGCACTTGACGCCGGGCCGCATGATGCCGCTCGGGATCAGGTGCAGCGCGGTCTTGACGCCGTTGATGACCAACGTGTGCCCGGCATTGTGGCCGCCTTGGAAGCGCACCACGCCCTGCGCGCTCTCGGTCAGCCAGTCGACCAGTTTGCCTTTGCCTTCGTCGCCCCACTGGGTGCCGACGACGACCACGTTTCTTCCGGTGGTAACGCTCATGATGTCTCGCTTCTCAAGATTCAGATGGCTTGCACGCGCCATTGGCCGTCCTGCTGGACGAGCTCGCGGTCGCAATGAAATTCGTCGATTTCGCTGTCATGGCCCGGTAGCACGCAGACCACGGTCTCGCCATCGCGGCGCAATGCGGCGATGGCCTTGTTCAGGGCCTCGGCGTCGCTCCAGGGGGCGCGGATCGCCGCCCGCAGGGGCCGCGCCGGCAGCACCGACACAAGTTCGCGCAGGTCGAGGCTGAAGCCGACGGCCGGGCGGTTGCGGCCGAACACCGCGCCCACCTCGTCGTAGCGGCCGCCCCGCACCAGCGAATCGCTGGCGCCGTCGGTGTAGATGCCGAAGCGCATCCCGCTGTAGTAGGCATAGCCGCGCAGGTCGGCCAGGTCGAAGCTGACGCGCGCGCCCTCGACCCGGGCCGCGAGTTGCTTGAGGTCGGACAGCGCGGCGCGCAGGCCGGGGCTGTCGGGCAGCACGCGGGCCGCCTCGTCGAGCACGCGGGCATCGCCGTAGAGCTGCACCAGCGCCAGCAGGCCGTCGCGCGACGATGCCGGAAAGCCGGCCGTGAGCTCGCGCAGCGTGCTGGCGTCCTTGGCCACCAGCGCCGCGTGGACGCGCGCGATGGCGGCGGCATCGACCGGCACGCCGGCGAACAGCGAACGCACGATGCGGGCGTCGGCCAGGTCGACGATCACCGGCGACTGCGTGCGCCCGGTCACGCCCGCCGCCTGCAGGCAGTCGAGCGCCAGGCGCAGGATCTCAGTGTCGGCCTCGAGCCCGGCATGGCCGTAGATCTCGGCGCCGAACTGCAGCGGCTCGCGGGTGGCATGGGGGCGGTCGGGCCTGGTATGGACCACCGGGCCGCAGTAGCACAAGCGCGCCACGCCGGCCCGGTTGAGCAGGTGGGCATCGATGCGCGCGACCTGCGGCGTGGTGTCGGCGCGCAAGCCCATGCTGCGCCCCGACAGCTGGTCGACCAGCTTGAAGGTCTGCAGATCGAGCGCTTCGCCGGTACCGGACAAGAGGGATTCGAGATGCTCCAGCAGCGGCGGCATCACCAGCTCGTAGCCATAGCCACGGGCGGTGTCGAGCAGCTGACGTCGAAGTTCTTCGATGTGGCGCGCCTCGGAAGGCAGCACATCGGCAATGTGATCCGGGAGGACCCAGGCGGACATGGAGATCGGGGGCGTGGTTAAACCGGGATTCTACCGGGAGCGCGTCGGGCCGGCGCCGGCACCCCACGCAGCCAGGAAGCGTGGGGGCGAGCTCACCCCAGGAGCCAGAGCAAGATCAGGCCGAGAAGGATGCTGCACAGGCCGAAGAAGCGCAGCTGGCCGTCGCGCAGCTGCATCAGCTGCCCGAAGCCGCGGCGCCAGCCGCCCGGGGACAGGAAAGGCAGCAGGCCCTCGATCACGAGGACCAGGGCCAGCGCGTTCCAGAAGGTGTCGCCGTCCACGTGGCAGCCGAACCTGCTCAGCGACGCGGTGCGTTGCTGGTCGAACCCGATCCCTGCATCGCCCGGAAGAATTCCGACGACGGATCCAGCACCAGGACGTCGCTCTTCTTGTTGAAGCTCTGCTTGTAGGCGTCCAGGCTGCGGTAGAACAAGGCGAACTGCGGGTCGCGGCCGAAGGCCTCGGCGTAGATGCCGGCGGCACGGCCGTCGCCCTCGCCCTTGATCTTCTGCGCGTCGCGGTAGGCGTTGGCGACGATCACCTCGCGCTGGCGGTCGGCGTCGGCGCGGATCTTCTCGCCCTCGGCGAAACCGGTCGAGCGCAGCTCGTTGGCCACCCGTTTGCGCTCGGCCTCCATGCGGCGGTAGACCGATTCGGTGATCGCCTCGACATAGTCCACGCGCGTGATGCGGACGTCGACGATGTCCACGCCCCAGGGCTTGTTGGCCCCCTTCACCACGGCCAGCACCTCGCGCTGCACGTCGGCCATCACGGCATCGCGGCGCACCGAGATCAGGTCGCGCACGGTGCGCTTGTTGATGTTTTCCTGGAAGGCGTTGCGCACCACGCGGTTCAGCTGCACCGCGCCGGCGTTCTCGTCAAGGCCGACGTTGCGGATGTACTCCGACGGGTTGGTGATGCGCCAGCGCACGAACCAGTCGATCACCACGCGCTGCTTCTCGGCCGTCAGCATCGGTTCGGGATCGAGGCTGGACAGCGTCAGCAGCCGTTTGTCGATGTACGACACGTTCTGGAACGGCGGCGGCAGCTTGAAGTTGAGCCCGGGCTCGGTGATCACTTCCTTGATCTGGCCGAGGGCGTAGACGACGCCGAACTGGCGCTGGTCGACCACGAAGAGCGTGGAACTCAGCAGCGCGAGCGCCACCAGGACCGACGAGACGATGAATCCGATTCTGTTCATGGGGTTCTGGTCCTCAGCGCACGTCGCGGTCGCGTGAACGGCCGTCGCGGGCCCGGGCATCGCCGGCGGACGGCGCGGCCGGAATCACCGACGATTGCGGTGCCGCCGTGCCGGCGACGCCGGGGCTGGCGGCATCGGCCGGGGTGCCGGCGTTGGCACCCGCCTGCTGCATCAGCTTGTCGAGCGGCAGGTACAGCAGGTTCGAGTTCTGCTTGGAGTCGACCAGGATCTTGCTGGTGCTGCTGTAGATCTGCTGCATGGTGTCCGTGTACATGCGGTCGCGGGTCACCTGCGGCGCCTTCTGGTATTCGCTCAGCACCGAGCTGAAGCGCTGCGCATCGCCCTGTGCCTGGGCCACGATCCGGGCCTTGTAGGCTTCCGACTCTTCCTTCAAGCGGGAGCCGGTACCGGTGGCGCGCGGCACCACGTCGTTGGCGTAGGCCTGGGCCTCGTTCTTGGCGCGTTCGCGCTCCTGACCGGCCTTCAGGACGTCGTCGAAGGCCGCCTGCACCTGCTCGGGCGGGCGCACCCCGCCCTGCTGCAGGTTGATCGCGACGATCTCGACGCCGAGGTTGTAGCGGTCGAGGATGGTCTGCATCAGGCTGCGGACGCGCGGCGCGATCTGGTCGCGCTCATCGGCCAGCGCCGCGTCCATGCGCATCTTGCCGACCACTTCGCGGACCGCCGTCTCGGCCACCTGCACCACGGTCTCGGCTGGTGCCTTGCTCTCGAACAGGAAGGCACGGGCGTCGTTGAGCCGGTATTGCACCGCGAACTTGATCTCGACGATGTTCTCGTCTTCGGTCAGCATGGCCGATTCGCGCAGGCCGGTGGAGCGCACGATGGTGTCGCGGCCGACGTCGACCGAACGGATCTGCGAAGTCACCACGATCTCGTGGCGCTGGATCGGGTACGGCAGCCGCCAGTTGAAGCCGGCCCCCACGGTCGCCTTGTAGCGGCCGAACTGCGTGATCACGGCCTGCTGGCCTTCATTGACGATGAAGAAGCCGGTGCCGAGCCAGATCAGGACCGCGACCGCGGCAACCAGCCCGAGGCCGAATCCAGCATTCTTCATATCGGGCCGCATGCCGCCGCCATTGCCGCCCGGCGGGCGGTTGTCGCCGCCGCGCCCGCCGCCGAACAGGCCGCCAAGCTTGCGGTTGAAGTCGCGCCAGAGTTCGTCGAGATCGGGCGGCCCCTGGTTCGGGCCGCCCTGGCCCCGAGGCCGGTTGTTGTTGCCGGAAGGCGGCGGCGCCGGAGGCTCGCCGTCCGGACGGTTTGCGGCCGGGCGGTCGCCATTGGACGAGCCATCATCGCCCCGGCCCCAGCGACCATCGTTCAGGTTGAACATGGCCGGGAACCGTCTCCACACTGGCTTTGAATTCATTCGAGTCTGTTCTTTGGTCAGTGAAGTGGGATTGTGCACAATCTCAATCGGCCGCCTCGTGCAATTCGGCCCCGCCCTCCAAGGGCATGTCCTCGGCCAGCGACTCCGATCGCTGCGCCAATTCGGCCCGCAGCGTAGGGAGGCCCTCTGCGGTATGGGCGCTCAGGAAGATACGGGACACCTGCACGCCATCGATGTCGATTTCGTCCTGCAGGTGCAGGGGCCGTTGCGTGCTTTCAAGGGCATCCAGCTTGTTGAACACCAGCAGCTGCGGCACTTCGCCGGCACCGATGTCCCGCAGCACCGACTGGACCTCGGCCATCTGCTCGGGATGGTGCGGGTTCGAGGCGTCCACCACGTGCATCAGCAAGTCGGCGTCGACGGCCTCCTGCAGGGTTGCCTTGAAGGCGTCGATCAGCCCGTGCGGCAGGTCGCGGATGAAGCCCACCGTGTCGGAGATCGACACCTTCCGGCGGGCGTCGCCGAGGTAGAGCTGGCGCGTGGTGGTGTCCAATGTCGCGAACAGCTGGTCGGCCGCATAGGCGCGGGCCTTCACCAGGGCATTGAAAAGCGAAGACTTGCCGGCGTTGGTGTAGCCGACCAGCGAGATGTTGAAGGTGTCGCGCCGCTCGCGCTGCCGGCGCTGGGTGCCGCGCTGGCGCTGTACCTTGGCGAGCCGCTCGCGGGTCCGCTTGATGGCTTCGCCGATCATCCGGCGGTCGAGTTCGATCTGGGTCTCGCCCGGGCCGCCGCGGGTTCCGATGCCGCCGCGTTGGCGTTCCAAGTGGGACCAGCGCCGCACCAGCCGGGTGCTCAGGTACTGCAGCCGCGCCAGCTCGACCTGCAGCTTGCCCTCGTGCGAACGGGCGCGCTGGGCGAAGATCTCGAGAATCAGGAAGGTGCGGTCATACACCGCCACACCGAGTTGGCGCTCGAGGTTGCGCTGCTGGGCCGGGCTCAGCGACTGGTCGAACACCACTTCGCTGGCGCGATGCAGTTCGGCCAGTTCGCGGATCTCGTCGGCCTTGCCGCTGCCGACGAACAAGGCGGCGTCCGGGGCCTTGCGCTTGCAGACCAGGCGCGCGACAGGCTCCAGCCCGCCGGTCTGCGCGAGCAGGCCGAGTTCTTCGAGTTCGCCGTCGAAATGGGGCAACCCGAAATCCACGCCGACGAGAACGGCGGCGCCATCAATCCGGGGGATCAGTTCAGACAAGCGGAATCACATATGAAAAAGCGCGGCGGGTGAACCGCCCGCGCTTCGGGCCGATCAGGCGGCGGTGTCTTCGTTCTCGGCAGCCGAGAAGTTGACGGCCCGACCCGGCACGATGGTGGAGATGGCGTGCTTGTAGACCATCTGGGTCACCGTGTTGCGAAGCAACACGACGTACTGGTCGAAGGACTCGATCTGGCCTTGCAACTTGATGCCGTTGACCAGGTAGATCGAAACCGGCACGTGCTCGCGACGCAAGGTGTTCAGAAACGGGTCTTGAAGAAGCTGCCCTTTATTGCTCACGATATTCTCCGTGTTCAAGAGATGTTGTTGGACCGGTCACCTTAACACAGCGGTTCTGCGCCGCAGCAATTAAGTCCAATGGCCTTTGAAAAATAACGGCTCCGAAAGCTGGAACTTCCGCGCTCGACGCCGCTCATCGGCGCTCAATGGCCGCCAAGTCGCCGGCACCGGCGTTAGTCATCCTTGTCCGCATACGGATTGCTCGAGGTCTTGAGCTGGATCCGCAACGGCGTGCCGACGAGATCGAACTCCTTGCGGAAGCGCCCTTCGAGGAAACGCTTGTAGGCCTCCGTGACGTGCTCCAGCGAATTGCCGTGGATGATGATGATCGGCGGGTTCAAGCCGCCCTGGTGGGCGTAGCGCATCTTCGGGCGGAACATGCCCGAGCGCTTCGGCGCCTGGAATTGCACCGCCTCGAGCAGCAGGCGCGTCAGCACCGGCGTCGACATCTTGCGGGTGGCCGACTTGTGAGCCTGCACGATCGATTGCCAGACCGGGCCCAACCCCTGGCGCTTGATGGCCGAGATGAAATGCAGCGAGGCGAACTTCAGGAATGGCAGCCGGGTCTCGATCTGGCGCTGGATCTGCTCGCGCTGGTAGCTGTCGACCGCATCCCACTTGTTGATCGCGATCACCACCGCCCGGCCGCTCTCGAGGATGTAGCCGGCGATGTGGGCGTCCTGGTCGGTGACGCCCTGGGTGGCGTCCAGCAGCAGCAGCACGACGTTGGCCGATTCAATGGCCTGCAGCGTCTTGACCACCGAAAATTTCTCGATCGCCTCGAAGACCTTGCCCTTGCGGCGCAGGCCGGCAGTATCGATCAGCTCGAAGCGCTGGCCGTTGCGCTCGAAGGGGACCGAGATCGCGTCGCGCGTGGTGCCCGGCAGGTTGAAGGCGACCAGGCGCTCCTCGCCCAGCCAGGTATTGATCAGGGTCGACTTGCCGACGTTGGGGCGGCCCGCGACCGCCAGCTTGATCGGCTTGTTGGGATCCTCTTCGGCGTCTTCCTCGGGCTCGGGCAGCGCGAGCGGCTCGAGGGCGAGTTCGACCAGGTCGCGGATCCCCTGCCCGTGGGCCGCCGAGATGCCATGCACCTCGCCGAAGCCGAGCTCGTAGAAGTCGACCAGCCGGGTGCCGTCGTGCATGCCCTCGGCCTTGTTGGCCACCAGCACGCAGGGCTTGCCGAGCCGGCGCAGCTCGTTCGCGATGTCGTGGTCCTGGGCCGACAGCCCTTCCCGCGCATCGACCACGAAGATCACGACATCGGCCTCGGCAACGGCCTGCCGGGTCTGCTTGGCCATCTCCTTGAAGATGCCGCTGCCGGCGTCGGGCTCGAAGCCGCCGGTGTCGATGACGATGAACTCGTGCTTGCCGAGGCGGCCGTTGCCGTAGTGGCGGTCGCGCGTGAGGCCGGCGAAGTCGGCGACGATGGCGTCGCGCGTTTGCGTCAGGCGGTTGAACAGGGTCGACTTCCCGACGTTGGGACGCCCGACCAGTGCGATGACCGGCTTCATGGAAGGCGTCCTTTCACTCGATTACTCGGGCCGATAGCCGAACACGCCGCCATTGCGGGTGACGACCACGACCGTATTGCCGGCCAGGACCGGCGTCGACGCGATGGCCGAGCCATCAGGAGTGAGGCGGTTCAGCGGCTTGCCGTCGTCGCGCGAGAGCACGTGCACCAGGCCGGTGCTGTCGCCGAGGATCAGCGAGCGGCCGACCGCCAGCGGCGCCGTCAGGACGCGGTTCTTGAGCAGGTCGGCCTGCTGCCAGGCGCGCTCGCCGTCGGCCCGGCGCCAGGCCACCACGGCGCCATTGTCCTCGGCGCCGAAGACGAAGCGGTCGTCGCCGCCGAGGCCGTCGGCGCCCACCGCCGGCTTGGTCCAGAGCAATGCGCCGCGGCTAGTGTCGACACAGCCGACGCTGGCGAAATAGGCCCGCGTGCAGACCACGTCGCCCTGGCGGCTCACGGTGCCGGTCAGATCGACCAGGCGCTCGACGTCGTTGGTGCCGCGCGGCGCCGCGATCGGCGACTCCCAGCGCGACGAGCCGTTGGCCGGGTTGATGCCGACCAGCCGGCCGCCGACGCCGGCGATCAGGGTGTCGCCCACGGCCAGCAGCACGCCAGGCTTCTTCAGCACCAGATTTTCGGCGGTGCGCTGCTGCGACCACAGACGACGGCCGCTCTGGCCATCCCAGGCGCTGGTCGTGCGGTCGGCGGCCTGGACGAAGATACGGCGGCCTGCCACCAGCGGGGGCGTGTAGGCCTGGGCCGTGAGGCGCTCCTTCCAGAGCACCTTGCCGGCTTCGAGCGCCACCAGTTCGCTGTTGGCCGTGACCACCGCGACCGTTCGGCCGTCGCTGCCCACGCCGGCGGCCAGCGGTGCGCCGACCTTGGCGCGCCACACTTCGGTGCCGGCACGGGCGTCGATCACGACCACGGTGCCGTCGGCGCTGGCCACCGCGATCTGGTCGCCGTTGACCACGGTGGACAGTGGAAAGCTCACCTCCGGAATGCGAATGCTCCAGGCCTGCTTGATGCCCATCAGCGCCACGTTGGGCGGCAGCTCGGCGGGCTTCGGCCGCGCCGTGCCGGAACAGGCCGCCAGCGCGGCGATCAGTGCCGCGCAGGCCCCGAAGCGCAGGGCAGGCGCCAAAGTCAGATAACGCTTCAAATTCATGGTGTGGTCTTGGCTGGGGATGCAGCGCCGCCGGCCACCGGAGCCAGGCTCTTCGGGTCGACACCGACGGCGTTGAGCTTGATCTCGACCAGGCGGCGGTAGTCGGTGCCCGGTTCGAAGGCGGCCAGGGCCTTGAGGTACTCGGCCTTGGCCTCGTCTCGCTTGCCCTGCGTGAGGTAGATGTCGCCCTTGCGATCGGCGACCAGCGCATCGAATTCCTTCGGCACGCCGCCCGAGAGCGCCTTCAGGGCCTCGTCGTACTGCTTGGCCTCGAGCAGCTCGCCTGCCAGCCGAAGCTTGGCGACCGCCTGGTAGCCCGGATCAACCGCGTGTTCCGAGACCCAGGCCAGCGCAGCGCGCGAGCCGTCGGCATTGCCCTTGTCGTACAGGGCCCGCGCCGCCAGCAGGCCCGCCTGCTGGGCGTAGGCGGTGCCTGCGAACTTGTCCTTCATGTCGGCCAGCGCGCGCTCGATGCGGGCGGTGTCGCCAGCCTGCGCACTGCGTTCGACCTCGTCATAGAGCGCCGAGGCCTGCAATGCCTTGGTGCGTTGGAAATACTGCCAGCCGTTCCAGGCCACGAAGGCACCGGCCGCGAGCAGCACGACCCAGGTGATCAAGGTGCCGTAGGTATTCCAGAAATGCTTGAGCTGGTCGAGCTGTTCCTGTTCTTCGAGGTCGAGATGGGTGGCCATGCGCTATGAGTTGTTGGGAGCCGAGGATTGTAGGGTGGCGGCCCAGGCGGCCAGATCGGCCAGCGGCCGGGTGGTCTGCGCGCCGCTTCCGTCGCGCAGCGCCTTGACCGTGACTTCGCCCCGGGCCAGCTCGTCGGCACCGAAGACCAGCGCATGCGCGGCACCGCTGGCGTCGGCCTTCTTGAACTGCGACTTGAAGCTGCCGAGGCCGTCGGCCGTGGCGGCGTGCATCTGGGCCCGCAGACCGGCGTCGCGCAATTGCTGCAGGGTGCGCAGCGCCACCGGCATCGCCGCCGCGTCGGGCACCACCGCGTAGACATCGGGCACCGGCAGCGGGATCTGCGTGCCCTGCTCCTTCACGAGCTCAAGCACGCGTTCGACGCCGAGCGCCCAGCCGACCGCCGGCGCCGCCTTGCCGCCGATCTGCACGATCAGGTCGTCGTATCGGCCGCCCGCGCAGACCGTGCCCTGCGAGCCGAGCCGGTCGGTCACGAACTCGAACACGCTGAGGTTGTAGTAGTCCAGGCCGCGAACCAGGCGCGGGTTGATCGTGTAGCCGATCCCGTTGGAATCGAGGATCGCGCGCAGGCCGTTGAAATGCGCCAGCGACTCCGCGCCCAGGAAATCCATCAGCTTCGGCGCCGATTCGACGACTTCCTTCATGGCCGGGTTTTTGGTGTCGAGGATGCGCAGCGGATTGCTGTGCAGTCGGCGCTTGCCGTCCTCGTCGAGTTGGTCGGCGTGCTGCTCGAAATGCGCGATCAGCTGCGTGCGGTGCAGCGCCCGCTCGGCCGGCTGGCCCAGGCTGTTGAGCTCGAGCCGCACGTCGGTGAGGCCCAGCGCCTTCCAGAGCGCGCCGGCGAGCAGGATCAGCTCGGCATCGACGTCGGGGCCGGCGAAGCCCAGCGCCTCGGCACCGATCTGGTGGAACTGACGGTAGCGCCCGCGCTGCGGCCGCTCGTGGCGGAACATCGGGCCCATGTACCAGAGTCGCTTGCCGCCGTCGTAAAGCAGCGAATGCTCGGTCACCGCGCGCACCACGCTGGCGGTGTTCTCCGGCCGCAGCGTCAGCGCCTCGCCGTTGAGCTTGTCCTCGAACGAGTACATCTCCTTTTCGACGATGTCGGTGACCTCGCCGATGCCGCGCACGAACAAGGCCGTCTGCTCGAGGATCGGCGTGCGGATGTTGCGGTACGCATAGCGCCCCATCAGGTCCCGCACGATGGCTTCGAGCCATTCCCAGCGCGCCGAATCGGGCGGCAAAATGTCGTTCATGCCTTTGACGGCACTGATTTTTTCAGCCATGGATGGAGCTCAGGCGACCTCGGAAGCGATGCCGCTGCCGAAGCGTTTTTGAATGTAGGTTTCGACCAGCTGGTGGAATTCGTTGGCGATGTTGTCGCCGCGCAGCGTGAGAGCCTTTTGGCCGTCGATGAAGACCGGCGCGGCCTGTGCCTCGCCGGTGCCGGGCAGGCTGATGCCGATGTCGGCATGCTTGCTCTCGCCCGGCCCGTTGACGATGCAGCCCATGACGGCCACCTTCATCGTCTCGACGCCCGGATATTTGGTGCGCCAGACCGGCATCTGCATGCGCAGGTAGTCGTCGATCTGCTTGGCCAGCTCCTGGAAGGTGGTGCTGGTGGTACGGCCGCAGCCCGGGCAGGCGGTGACGCTCGGCACGAACACGCGCAGCCCCAGCGCCTGCAGGATCTCGTTGGCGATCAGCACCTCCTGGGTGCGCGATTCGCCGGGCTGCGGGGTGAGCGAGACACGGATCGTGTCGCCGATGCCTTCCTGCAGCAGGATCGACAGTGCGGTTGCCGAGGCCACCGTGCCCTTGGTGCCCATGCCGGCTTCGGTCAGGCCCAGATGCAGCGTGTAGTCGCAGCGCCGCGCCAGTTCGCGATAGACCGAGATCAGGTCCTGCACGCCGCTCACCTTGCAGCTCAGGATGATCTGGTTGCCGGCCATGCCCATCGATTCGGCAAGCTTCGCGGAATCGATCGCCGAGGTGACCAGCGCCTCGTACATCACCGACTTGGCATCCCAGGGTTCAGCGCGGGCGCTGTTGACATCCATCAGGCTGGCCAGCAGTTCCTGGTCGAGGCTGCCCCAGTTGACGCCGATGCGCACCGGCTTGTTCCAGCGCATCGCGGCGTCGATCATCTGGCCGAACTGCTTGTCCTTCTTGTCGCCCTTGCCCACGTTGCCGGGGTTGATCCGGTACTTGCTGAGCGCCTCGGCGCAGGCCGGATAGTCGGTCAGCAGGCGGTGGCCGTTGTAGTGGAAGTCGCCGATCAGCGGCACGTCGACGCCCATGCGGTCGAGCTGTTCGCGGATGAAGGGCACCTGCGCCGCGGCCTCCGGCGTATTGACCGTGATGCGGACCATCTCGGAGCCGGCGAGCGCCAGTTCCTTGACCTGGATCGCGGTGCCGATGGCGTCGACGGTGTCGGTGTTGGTCATCGACTGGACGCGCACCGGCGCGTCGCCGCCGACGGTGACCGTGCGCGGCCCCCAGACCACGCGGGCCTGCTGCGAGCGGCGCGGCCGGGGCGCGGCGGGTTCGATCGGCAGGCAGCCGAAAGGGTTCGAGGCATCGGTCATGGACAAAGCTCCGATCAGGGTTTGACTTCGAAGCGTGCCACGCCGCCGGCACGCGCGAGCGGCTTGAGGTCGAAGGCCTCCCCGCGCACCCGCACATCGACCGCCGACGCCCGCCCGATCACGACCTGCATCGGCAAGGCCCCCGTCAGCCCGACGGTTTCGCCGGCCTTGACCGAGCGTCGAATCAATTGCTTGCCGCCGGCCTCGGTCACCGTGATCCAGGACTCGTCGCGGGCGACGAAGACGATCAGGTCGTTGCCCGCGGCCGGCGCTTCCGCCGCTGCCACGGCTTCGGCCGGAGGGGCCGGCGGCGGCAGGACCGGCGTTGCATTGGGCGCGGCCGAGGGCTCGACCGCCATGCCGGCCGGTGCCGGCGCTTCGGTGGATGCCATGATGGGCGTCGGAGCGCCCGGTTCGCTGTGGCTCAGGCGCGAAAAGACCGCGCCGACCTGGTCGAAGGCCGATTGCGGCAACCAGAACAGCACCGCGGCCCCGAGCAGCAGCAGCACGACCACGATCAGCAAGGCGCGCGACGGCAAGCCGCTGCCTGCCCCGCMGGAACGCGGCGCCGCCGACTTGAGGTTCTTGCTCATGGTGCGATCGGCATCCGCCAATCCGGGCCGCTGCGCGCCCGGCAGCTTGGCCAGTACCGGGGTCGGATCGATCCTGAGCGCCCGGCACACGCTGGCGGCCAGCGCACGCGCGAACACCGCGTCGGGCAGGGCCTCGATGTCGTCGGCCTCGAGTGCGGCCAGTTTCTGCGGCGACACCTTGAGCGCCGCCGCCACCATGTCGATGTGCAGGCCGTGGGCTTCCCGCGCCTCGCGCAGCATGTCGCCGGCCGTCATGTTCGTGCTGTCGCCACCGACCAGGGGTACCGCAGCCGAAGCCCCGAATTCACTCGCTCGCTCAATCATTGAAATTTCCGCGCTCGTACGCAATCGCCTCCCGCGACTGGGGGAAGCGCCGTTGCAACTGGGACGCCAGCTGCGCCGTCGCCTCGCGGTTGTTGAGCTGGCGTTCGATCTTGATGCCGAGCCACAGGGTCTCGGCACTGGCCGACGGGCTGTTATTGACGCGGCGGATGTAGAACTGCGCCCGCTGCCAATCGTTGCGCTGGACCAGGATCGACGCCAGGTTGTAGCCAATCACCGGATTGCCGGCGTCGATCTCATAGGCCTGCATCAGGCTGCGCTCGGCTTCGGCTCGCTGTCCGGCCTTCAGCTGGCAGACGCCCTGCGTCATCAGTGTCTTGGCCCGGTCCGTGTAATTGGGCACGGCGAGCGCGGCACTGAACTGCTGCTGGGCGTCGGCGAAGCGGTTCTGCTGGCACAGCAGCCAGCCGTAGTTGTGCAGCACGTTGGGTTCGCGCGGATCGAGCGCGATCGCGCGGCGGAAGCTGTCTTCGGCCTGTGCAGGGTCGTCGAGGCGCATGTAGACCAGGCCGCGCAGGTTGTAGGCGTCGGCGAAATTCGGGTCCGCCGCCAGCGCCTGCTTGATCTCGTCGAGCGCGACCGTGGTCTGGCCCTGCTGGAAATAGCCGACCGCCAGTTCGATGCGCAGCTTGGCGCGCTTGCGCCCATTGCTCTCGTCGGAGTCGGTCACGATGGCCGCTTCCTTGTTGGCCGAAGTCTGCCGCACGCCATTCCGGGTGTTGATGCAGCCTGCCAGCAGGAAGGCTGCAGCGAGGCCGCAGGACACCTGCAGCACCAGCGTGCGTGCATTCGAAAAGGCCTTGCTCATCGGATCATTGCTCCTCGGCAGTGGGGGTGTTGGCCTTGCGAGAGGCCGGATGCAGGATCACGGTGCGCCGCTGCGCCATGCGCTCGGCCGCATGGGTGCGGTCCTTGACGTCGCCGGCCAGCTGCCCGCAGGCGGCATCGATGTCGTCGCCGCGCGTCTTGCGCACCGTGGTGACGATGCCCGCCTCGCTCAGCACCTTGGCGAAGGCCAGCACTCGTGGCTGCGGCGAACGCAACAGGCCCGACGCCGGAAAGGGATTGAAGGGAATCAGATTGAACTTGCAGGACACGCCGGACGAGCGCACCAGTTCGAGCAACTGCCGCGCATGCTCGGGCTGGTCGTTGACGCCGTCGAGCATGCAGTACTCGAAGGTGATGAAGTCGCGCGGTGCATGCGCGAGGTAGCGCTTGCAGGCTTCGAGCAGTTCGGCGATCGGATACTTGCGGTTGAGCGGCACCAGGTCGTCGCGCAGCGCATCGTTGGGCGCGTGCAGCGAGACCGCGAGCGCCACCGGGCAATCGCCGCCGAGCCGATCGATCATCGGCACCACGCCGGAGGTCGACACCGTCACGCGACGGCGCGACAGGCCATAGGCGTTGTCGTCGAGCATGGTGTGCAGCGCCGGTACCAGCGCCGCGTAGTTCTGCAGCGGCTCGCCCATTCCCATCATCACGACGTTGGAGATCACGCGCTCGGCGCGGCCCAGGTGCTTGCGCAGGAAATGCTCGGCGAACCAGAGCTGGGCGGTGATCTCCGCGGTGCTCAGGTTGCGGCTGAAACCCTGGTGGCCGGTCGAGCAGAAGCGGCAGCCGACGGCACATCCGGCCTGCGACGACACGCACAGCGTGCCGCGGTCGTCCTCGGGTATGAACACGGCCTCGACCGCATTGCCGTCACCGACATCGAACAGCCACTTGATGGTGCCGTCGGCGGACTCGTGCTGCGTGATGACCGGCAGCGCCGCGATCCGGGCGGTGGTCGCGAGCTTCTCGCGCAGCGACTTCGCCAGGTCGGTCATCTGCGCGAAATCGCTAGCGCCCCGCTGGTGGATCCAGCGGAACAGTTGCGTCGCGCGGAAACGCTTCTCTCCCAGCCGTTCGCAGAATGCGGCCAATCCCTCCAGATCGAAGTCGAGCAGGTTGGCCGTGGTCATTGCGTCAGGCGGGGTAAACCTCAGCGGGCGTAGACGTTCAGGCCGGCGAAGAAGAACGCGATCTCGACCTGGGCCGTCTCGGCCGCGTCGGAGCCGTGCACCGCGTTGGCATCAATGCTGTCGGCGAAGTCGGCGCGGATGGTGCCGGGAGCGGCCTTCTTGGGGTCGGTGGCGCCCATCAGGTCACGGTTCTTGGCGATGGCGTTGTCGCCCTCGAGCACTTGCACGAACACCGGGCCGGAGATCATGAACTCGACCAGGTCCTTGAAGAAGGGGCGCTCCTTGTGCACGGCATAGAACTGCTCGGCTTCGCTGCGCGACAGGTGGATCAACTTGGCGGCCACGATCTTGAGGCCGGCGGCCTCGAAGCGGGAGACGATCTTGCCGATGACGTTCTTGGCGACGGCGTCGGGCTTGATGATGGAGAGGGTGCGTTCGATGGCCATTGAAATGATTTCCTGAGAGCTTGAATCTGAATGAGTTCCACCAAGACCGCAACATGCGGGTTGCAAGCCTTGACAAAGCCTCTGATTTTAACCGGCGCGAGAGGGTTGCCTCGCCATCGGCGACCGAAAGGCCGTGCCGGGGCGCCGAAAATCAGCGGCCTCGGCGGCGCCCGCCGCCCGACCCGCCGAAGTTTCCGCCGCCGCCTCCACTACCACCACCGGGGCCGCCACGGCGCGGGCCTTGGCGCTGCTCCTTGCGCTGGCGCGAGAAGCTGTCGGTGCCGATGTAGCCGAGCGATGTCTTCATCGGATCGGGTTGGTTGGCGCCACCGGGCGCGCGATCCTCGCCCTGGCGATTGCGCCCCTGCCCCTGCCCCTGCCCCTGCGGGCCGGGCCCCTGCCCCTGCCGGTCGCCGCGGCTGTTGCGGCGCCCCTGGGGCGGCCCCTTGCCG
>NZ_JBFUIU010000110.1:0-17154 GCF_056401695.1 Variovorax sp. P4_D9 | reverse complement strand
CCATGGGGACGACCAACGGTCCTGCTGTACCGCCTGCATCGGCGCGCGAAGCAAGGGAACCTATCGAATCTGCAAGGCGGGTAGTTTTCTAGACTTATGCCCAGCAATTTCTCCCGGCTCTACACGACCGATCAAACGTCGATGTTCGCCGCCCGCAGCGCGTTCTGCTCGATGAACTCGCGCCGCGGCTCCACCTCGTCGCCCATCAGCATCGTGAACACGCGGTCGGCCTCGATCGCGTCGTCAATCTGCACCCGCAGCAGGCGGCGCACCGCCGGGTCCATCGTGGTTTCCCACAGCTGCTCGGGGTTCATTTCGCCCAGGCCCTTGTAGCGCTGGCGCGCGGTGGCGTTCTCGGCCTGGCCGATCAGCCAGCGCATCGCCTCGCGGAAGTCGCTGACCTTTTCCTCCTTGGCCCGCTCGCCTTCACCACGCTTGACCACCGCGCCTTCGCCGAGCAGGTCGCGGAAAGTCTTTGCGGCCTCGGCCAGGGCGGCGTAATCGGCGCCGTGGACGAAATCCTGCGTCAGCACGCTGCTCTTGATGTTGCCGTGGTGGCGGCGGCTGATGCGCAGCAGCGGCTTGTCGGTGCGGGCGTCGAACTCGCTCGAGACATCCGCAGGCGCACCGGTGGTGTTGAGTTCGCGCAGCTTGTTTTGCAGCGCCACGGCCGAGGCCTCGGCGCTGGCCGTGGTGTCGAGGTCAAGCGACACGCCATCGGCGATGGCGCGCAGCGCCGCCGCATCGAGGAACACGCCAAGCCGCGCGATCACCGCCTCGGCCAGCTGGTGCTTACGCGCCAGCTCGGCCAGCGTGTCGCCTCCGAGCGTCGTCGGGTTCGGGCCGCCGGTGAACACGCTCGCATCCTTCAACGCCACCTTCAGCAGGAAGGCATCGAGGGCCGGACCGTCCTTGAGGTACTGCTCCTCCTTGCCGACCTTGACCTTGTACAGCGGCGGCTGCGCGATGTAGATGTGGCCACGCTCGACCAGCTCCGGCATCTGCCGATAGAAGAAGGTCAGCAGCAGCGTGCGGATGTGGGCGCCGTCGACGTCGGCGTCGGTCATGATGATGATCCGGTGGTAGCGCAGCTTGGCGACGTTGAAGTCGTCGGCGCCGCCGCCCGAGGTCGTCGCGCCGGCGCGGCCGATGCCGGTTCCCAGCGCCGTGATCATGGTCAGGATTTCGTTGCTGGTGAGCAGCTTCTCGTAGCGCGCCTTCTCGACGTTCAGGATCTTGCCGCGCAGCGGCAGGATCGCCTGGAACTTCCGGTCGCGGCCCTGCTTGGCGGAACCGCCGGCGGAGTCGCCCTCGACCAGGTAGACCTCGCACAGCGCCGGGTCTTTCTCCTGGCAGTCGGCCAGCTTGCCGGGCAGGCCCATGCCGTCGAGCACGCCCTTGCGGCGCGTCATCTCGCGCGCCTTGCGGGCGGCTTCGCGCGCCCGCGCCGCCTCGACGATCTTGCCGCAGATGATCTTGGCGTCGTTCGGACGCTCCTGCAGGTAGTCGGTCAGCAGCCGGCCGACGATGTCCTCGACCGGCGCGCGGACTTCGCTCGACACCAGCTTGTCCTTGGTCTGGCTCGAGAACTTGGGCTCCGGCACCTTCACGCTCAGCACGCAGCACAGGCCTTCGCGCATGTCGTCGCCGGTAACCTCGACCTTGGCCTTCTTGGCCAGTTCATTCTCTTCGATGTACTTGTTGATCACCCGCGTCATCGCGGCGCGCAGGCCGGTCAGGTGGGTGCCGCCGTCACGCTGCGGAATGTTGTTGGTGAAGCACAGCACCTGCTCGTTGTAGCCGCTGTTCCACTGCATCGCGACTTCGACGCCGATATGCGTGCCGGGAATGCCGCCATAGGTGTCGGCCGGCTTCTCACCGAACGCATAGAACACGTTGGGATGCAGGACCGTCTTGCCCTTGTTGATGAACTCGACGAAGCCCTTGACGCCGCCGGTGCCCGAGAAGTCGTCTTCCTTGCCGTTGCGCTCGTCAATCAGCCGGATCCGCACGCCGTTGTTGAGGAAGCTCAACTCGCGCAGCCGCTTGCTGAGGATCTCGTAATGGAAGTCGGCGTTTTCCTTGAAGATCTCGGTGTCGGGCAGGAAGTGCACCTCGGTGCCGCGCTTCTCGGTCTCGCCCGTGACTTTCATCGGCGACACCTCGAAGCCGTTGACGACGTCGATGATGCGGTTCTGCACGAAGCCCTTGCTGAACTCCAGCGTGTGGACCTTGCCCTCGCGCCGCACCGTGAGGCGCAGCATCTTGCTCAGCGCGTTGACGCAGCTCACGCCGACGCCGTGCAGGCCGCCCGAGACCTTGTAGCTGTTCTGGTTGAACTTGCCGCCGGCGTGCAGTTCGGTCAGTGCGATCTCGGCCGCCGAGCGCTTCGGCTCGTGCTTGTCGTCCATCTTGACCCCGGTCGGGATGCCGCGGCCGTTGTCGGTGACGGAGATCGAGTTGTCGGTGTGGATCGTGACGACGATGTCGTCGCAATAGCCCGCGAGCGCCTCGTCGATCGAGTTGTCGACCACCTCGAACACCAGGTGATGCAGGCCGGTGCCGTCCGAGGTGTCGCCGATGTACATGCCCGGCCGCTTGCGGACCGCCTCCAGCCCTTCGAGGATCGTGATGGAGCCTTCGCCGTAGGACGTGTCGGCCGGTGTCACCTCGATCGGAATCGCGCTGTCGATCTCGGGGGTGTAAACCGGCTCGGTGTGCGGCACGTCCGGCTTGTTTTCTTCGCTCATCTGACTCTTTCTCTCGGTACCCAAGGGCACCGCAATTTCGGGGGATACCGCGGAACCGACTTTGCCGGCCCGCTGGTATCGCTCCCTGCAGGGGGGTCGGCGGCTACACGAAGTGAGCCAGCCTAGGGGTGTGCCAGGTCCTCTAGATCCTCATCGGCATCACGACGTACTTGAACGATGCGTTCTCTGGAATCGTCATCAGCACCGAACTGTTGGAATCGGCCAGGTCCAGCGTCACCATGTCCTGGCTCATGTTGGCCAAGGCGTCGATCAGGTAGGTCACGTTGAAGCCGATCTCGATGGCGTCGCCGCCGTAGTCGATGTCGAGTTCGTCCTGGGCTTCTTCCTGCTCGGCGTTGTTCGAGGCGATGCGCAAGGTGCCGGGCTCGATGTTGAGCCGCACGCCCTTGAACTTCTCGCTGGTCAGGATCGCGGTGCGCTGCAGGCTGGCCAGCAGCGGCGCGCGGCCCAGGGTCACGGTGTTCTTGTGGGTCTTCGGGATCACACGGTTGTAGTCGGGGAACTTGCCCTCGACCAGCTTGGTGACGAATTCCATGCCGCCGAAGCTGAACTTGGCCTGGTTGTTGGCGAACTGCATCTCGATAGCGCCCTCGGCGTCGGACAAGAGGCGCTGCATCTCGAGCACGGTCTTGCGCGGCAGGATCACTTCCTGGCGCGGCACCTCGACGTCGAGCGTGGCCGACGCGAAGGCCAGCCGGTGGCCGTCGGTGGCGACCAGGCTCAGCTGCTTGCCTTCGGCGACGAACAGGATGCCGTTGAGGTAGTAGCGGATGTCGTGGACCGCCATCGCGAAGGACACCTGGCTCAGCAGATCCTTCAGGGTCTTCTGCGRCACGCTGAAGACGGGGCCGAAATTGGCCGATTCCTGCACCAGCGGGAAATCCTCGGCCGGCAGCGACTGCAGCGTGAAGCGGCTCTTGCCACCCTTCAGCACCAGCTTGCTGGCACTCGATTCGAGGCTCACGGTCTGGTCGGCCGGCATGGTGCGCAGGATGTCGATCAGCTTGCGGGCACCGATGGTGGTCGTGAAGTTGCCCTCGTCGCCGCCGAGTTCGGCATGGGTGCGGATCTGGATCTCGAGATCGCTGGTGGTGAGCTGCAACTGGCCGCCGGTCTTGCGGATCAGCACATTGGCCAGGATCGGCAGCGTGTGGCGCCGCTCGACGATGCCCGCCACCGACTGCAGCGCGGCCAGGACTTTGTCCTGTGTAGCCTTCAAAACGATCATTGTCTTACCTCTTCCTTATTTCTTTAATTCAAATTAGTAGTAGTAGATAAGGGACGCACTGCTCTGTGGACAGCGTTGCTTTCCGCTTTCGTGACAAGGACTTGGCGCTGCGCGCCGGCTGTGCGCAGCCGCGCTTTGTTGCTGTCGCGCCAAGGCGCACAACTTCGGGTCGCGTGCCCAGCCTGTGGACAAGTGCCATCTTGTGCGGGCGCTGTCCACAGCGTTGTTCATTGACAGGATCGAAGGATCGTGAGAAAGCGGAGCGAGCAGCATGCTATCCCTTCAGCGTCTGCTCCAGCACGTGCAACTGCTGGTTCAGTTCGGTCAGTTGCTGGCGTTCGCCCGAGATCTTGCGCACCGCATGCAATACCGTGGTGTGGTCGCGGCCACCGAACAGCTCGCCGATCTCGGGCAGGCTCTTCTGGGTCAGCTCTTTGGCCAGGTACATCGCGATCTGGCGCGGCCGGGCGATCGAGGCCGGCCGCTTCTTCGAGTACATGTCGGCGACCTTGATCTTGTAGTAGTCGGCCACCGTCTTCTGGATGTTCTCGACCGAGATCTGCCGGTTCTGGATGGACAGCAGGTCGCGCAACGCCTCGCGTGCCAGCGCGATCGAGATCTCTTTTTGGTTGAAGCGTGAATAGGCCAGGATCTTGCGCAGCGCGCCTTCGAGTTCACGCACGTTGGAACGCACGTTCTTGGCGACGAAGAAGGCGACCTCCTCGGGCATCTCGGCGCTCTCGGCACGGGCCTTGTTGATCAGGATGGCGACGCGCATCTCGAGCTCGGGCGGCTCGATCGCCACCGTGAGACCCGAATCGAAGCGCGAGACCAGCCGCTCGTGGATGTCCGCCAGCCCCTTGGGGTAGGTGTCGCTGGTCATCACGATGTGTGACTTCTTGGCCAGCAGCGCTTCGAAGGCGTTGAAGAATTCTTCCTGCGTCCGGTCCTTGTTGGCGAAGAACTGGACATCGTCGATCAGCAGCAGGTCGAGCGAGTGATAGCGCTCCTTGAACTCGTCGAAGGTCTTGCGCTGATAGGCTTTGACCACATCCGAGACGAACTGCTCGGCATGGATGTAGAGAACTTTGGAATCCGGCCGATCCGCAAGCAAGCGGTTACCCACGGCATGCATCAGGTGGGTCTTGCCCAGGCCGACGCCGCCGTAGATGAAGAGCGGGTTGTAGAGGTGGCCCGGCATGCCGGCCACGTGCATCGCCGCGGCCCGCGCCATGCGGTTCGCCGTGCCTTCCACGAGGGTGTCGAAAGTGAGCCCCGAGTTGAGCCGGTTCTTGAATGCGGCGGCCGCCAGATCCTCGCTCGGCGGCGCCATTTCGCGCGGCACATCGGTCTCGGACACGATGGCCATAGATGCAGGCCTGTTAACGATTTCCCGAGGAGCAAGCGCTAACTCAATGATGACTGGCTGGCCGTAGAGCTTCTCGGCCATCGCAGCGATCTTGCCGGCATACTGGGCCCGGATCCAGTCGAGCTTGAAGCGGTTGGCGACGAACACTGTGACGCGTGAAAGATCGTCCGTGACCTTGGCGGTCAGCGGCTTGATCCAGGTGTTGAACTGCTGTTCGGACAGTTCCTGTGCGAGCTGGTCGACACAGGCCTGCCAGAGGCTGTCACCGATGCCTTCACCTGGCATGGGCGCTCTGAAAAGTGGTTTGTCCCTCAGCCATTCTCTCGTCTTAATATTGTGGATAGTCGCACCCGCGATGCGCCTTCGATTCTAACTTGTCAAAACCTTATCCACATGGTTTCCACGGTCGCCGAATCACCTGCGGATGCGGTCGAGATTGTCGGCCAGCTGAATCTTTGCGATAATTGCGGGTTTCCCTGAAAACATTCTTTGTGTGTTTCGGGGTATCCCGGGATATTCGTATGTGGGGGCCTCCCCACCCGGTAAAAAAACTGCCGACGGCCTTCGGGGCCCGGAGGCTCACACGCCGGCCTTGCCGGTGAATCAGGAAATCATCATGAAACGCACGTATCAAGCATCCAAAGTCCGCCGCGCCCGTACTCACGGCTTCCTGGTCCGCATGAAGACCCGCGGTGGCCGCGCCGTGATCAACGCACGCCGCGCCAAGGGCCGCAAGCGCCTGGCAGTCTAAGACTCGCCAGCACCGTTGCCAGTCGACCCGCTGCCGCCTTCACCGTCCGTCGGGGTCCAGCGGTTGGCTTCCATGCAGCGGCTCAAGACCCGCGCGCAGTTCCAGGCCGTCCTCGCAGGTGCTACCGTGGCGCGTACAGCCCACTTCGCACTGCACCGCTGCGCGCTAGACGCGCTGGCTGGGGCCGCGCCGCTGTTCGTCATCGAAGATGTATGGCTCGGCGCGATGGTTCCGAAGCGCTGGGCCCGCCGCGCGGTCACCCGCAACGCGATCAAACGCCAGATCTATACCGTGAGCGCTGCCGCGACAGAAGCCTCGCTGCCGCGCGCAGCGCATGTGGTGCGCCTGCGTGCGGCATTCGATCGCCGGCAATTCGTCAGCGCGACATCCGACAAGCTCAAGGCCGCCGTCCGTGCCGAACTCCAGCAACTGCTGGAGAGGGCCGCGACGGCGCGCGCATGATGCGGCGCGTCCTGATCGGTCTCGTCAAGGCTTATCGGCTGCTGCTGAGCCCGTCGCTCGGCCAGTCCTGCCGCTTCGAGCCGACCTGCTCCGTCTATGCCATCGGTGCGCTCGAGCAGCACGGCGCGGCCAAGGGCAGCTACCTGGCGCTGCACCGCATCGCCCGCTGCCAGCCCTGGTGCGAGGGCGGCCACGACCCGGTTCCCCCAAAGACACAGCGCCCGATGCCAAGACAGGGGTCGCTGTTCGCTTTTCTCTCTTCCGACGACAAGAAGTCTTCTTCATGAACGATATCCGCC
Organism: Variovorax sp. P4_D9; assembly: GCF_056401695.1. Taxonomy (NCBI): domain Bacteria; kingdom Pseudomonadati; phylum Pseudomonadota; class Betaproteobacteria; order Burkholderiales; family Comamonadaceae; genus Variovorax; species Variovorax sp. P4_D9. Next base: position 10,274 of record NZ_JBFUIU010000110.1, on the reverse strand, counting down.
GCACCATCCTGTGGGTGATTTTTGGCTTCTCGCTGGTGTTGCTGTGGGACCAATGGCAGGTCTACAACGGCCACAAGCCGACTTTCCTGCCCTCGACCAAGACCAGCGCGCCAGCCGAGCCGTCGGCGACGCCCGCCGCCGGCAACGCAAATGGCGTTCCCGCGGCCGCCGCGCCTGCGGCCGGGGCGGTGCCGGTGCAGGGCAGCACGCCGGCCATCGGCGAGAAGGTCACGGTCTCCACCGATGTCTTCAAGGCCACCATCGACGGCGAGGGCGGCACGCTGTCTGAGCTGCAGCTGCTGCAGTTCCTCGACCAGACGAACCACGGCGGCCTGGTCGAATGGTTCCGTCGGCTGGTCGGCTTGCCGGTGCCGCAGAACGAGGTCCGGCCCGTGTTGCTGATGGAGAACGGTTCGCCCGCCACGCGCTACGTGGCCCAGACCGGCCTGCTCAACACCGTGGACACCGGTGATCGTTTCCCGAATCACCTGAGCCTGATGACTGCGCGCCCCGGCCCGCGCGAATTGGCCGCAGGCCAGAACACGCTCGAGGTGGCCTTCGAGTCGCAGCCCGTGGGCGGCCTGAAGTACGTCAAGACCTACGTGTTCCAGCGCGGCGACTATTCGATCCGCGTCAAGCACCAGATCGTCAATGTCAGCGACAAGCCGCGCGATGCGCAGCTCTACCTGCAGTTCACGCGCCACGGCACGGTGGCGGCCGGCACCATGTTCGGCACCAATACCTTCACCGGCCCGGCCATCTTCACCGAGCAGAAGAAGTTCCAGAAGATCGACTTCAGCGCCATCACCAAGGGCAAGGTCGAACTGCCGGCGCCCGCCGACAACGGCTGGGTGGCGATGGTGCAGCACTATTTCGTCTCGGCCTGGCTGCTGAACGTGCCGGGCAGCGACACCCTCAAGCGCGAATTCCGAGTCGCCGACCTCGGCAACAACTTGTTCTCGGTGGCGATGGTGCTGCAGGTGCCCCAACTGGCTCCGGGCGCCGCCCAGACCATCGACAGCAACCTGTTCGCCGGACCCGAGGAAGAGAAGAAGCTCGAGGCGCTCGCCCCCGGCCTCGACCTGGTCAAGGACTACGGCATCTTCGCCATCATCTCCAAGCCGCTCTACTGGCTCCTGAACAAGCTGCACGGCATTCTCGGCAACTGGGGCTGGTCGATCGTCGCGCTGGTGGTGCTGCTGAAGGCGGCCTTCTACTGGCTCAACGCCAAGGCCTACGCCAGCATGGCCAAGATGAAGGCCATCAATCCGAAGATCATGGAAATGCGCGAGCGGCTCAAGGACAAGCCGCAGGAGATGCAGCAGGAGATGATGCGCATCTACCGCGAGGAAAAGGTCAATCCGATGGGCGGCTGCTTCCCGATCGTGATCCAGATCCCGGTTTTCATCGCGCTCTACTGGGTGCTGCTGTCCTCGGTCGAGATGCGCCATGCGCCCTGGATCATGTGGATCCATGACCTCTCGGCACCGGACCCCTGGTTCATCCTGCCGGTGGTGATGACCGCCACCTCGCTGTTCCAGACCTGGCTCAATCCGACGCCGCCGGATCCGATGYAGGCCAAGCTGATGTGGATCATGCCGCTGGCCTTCAGCGTGATGTTCATCTTCTTCCCGGCCGGCCTGGTGCTGTACTGGATCACCAACAACGTGCTGTCGATCGCGCAGCAGTGGTTCATCAACAAGCGGCTGGGCGTGCTGGGCAATCCGCCCAAGACGCCAAAGTTGCCAACGCTGGCAAAGCCGGGCAAGTAAGGCCTCGGCATCAGACTCCCAAGGGGCCGCGAAAGCGGCCCTTTTTGCTGGAAGAATCCTCCCCCATGCTCTCGCGCACCGCCGATCCGATCGTCGCCATCGCCACCGCCTCCGGCCGTGGCTCGGTCGGGATCGTGCGCGTTTCCGGCCGCGACCTCCTGCCGCTGGTGCGCGCCCTGTGCCATCGTGCGCTGAAGCCGCGCGAAGCCACCTATCTGCCCTTCCTGGACGCCGATGGCTCGCCGATCGACCGCGGACTGGCGCTGCATTTCCCGGCGCCGAATTCCTTCACCGGCGAAGACGTGTTCGAACTCCAGGCCCACGGCGGCATGGTGGTGCTGCAACTGCTGCTGGCACGCTGCCTGGCGGCCGCCGCCGAAGCCGATCCGGCGACCGGCCGGCCCCGCCTCCCGGGCTTGCGGGTGGCCGAGCCCGGCGAGTTCAGCCAGCGCGCCTTCCTCAACGGCAAGATCGACCTGGCACAGGCCGAAGCCATCGCCGATCTGATCGACGCCAGCACCGAGGCCGCGGCGCGCAGCGCCAGCCGTTCGCTGTCGGGCGCCTTCTCCGACGAGATTCACACCCTACTTGAAGCGCTGGTGCGACTTCGGATGCTGGTCGAGGCGACGCTCGACTTCCCGGAAGAGGAGATCGACTTCCTGCAGGAGGCGGATGCCTCGGGCCAATTGGCCGCCCTGCAGGCCCAGTTGACCGCGGTGCAGCAGCGGGCCCGCCAGGGCGCCCTGCTGCGCGAGGGCATCAAGGTCGTGATCGCGGGACAGCCGAACGCCGGCAAGAGTTCGCTGCTCAACGCGCTGGCCGGGGCCGAACTGGCGATCGTCAGCGCGGTCGCGGGCACGACCCGCGATGTCGTCTCGCAAACCATCCAGATCCAGGGCGTGCCGCTGCACGTGGTCGACACCGCGGGCCTGCGCGACAGTGCCGACGAGGTCGAACAGATCGGCATCGCCCGCGCCTGGGGCCAGATCGAAGGCGCCGACGCGGTACTGTTCCTGCACGACCTGACGCGCAGCGCATCAACAGCCTACGCCCAGGCCGATGCCGACATCGCGGGCCTGCTGGCCAACCGGCTGCCGGCCAGCGTGCCGGTGATCGATGTCTGGAGCAAGCTCGATGCCGCGCCGCCGGCCGCAGAACTGCCGGATACCGGGGTGCGCCTGTCGGCCCGTACTGGTGCCGGCATCGAGACCTTGCGGCGCGAACTGCTGGAAGTGGCCGGCTGGCAGGCGGTGCCGGAAGGCGTCTACCTGGCGCGAGCGCGCCATGTGCAGGCGCTGTCGCGGGTCGAGGAACACATCGCGCTGGCAGCCACCCAACTGGCGGCCCAGGCACAATTCCTCGACCTGCTGGCCGAGGAACTGCGGCTGGCGCAGAACGCGCTGAACGAGATCACCGGCGAGTTCGGGGCCGACGACCTTCTGGACGTGATCTTTTCCCGTTTTTGCATCGGCAAGTAGCCCAAAAATGTGTCTTTGTGTGACATCTGTCACCGCCGAGTTTCGCTTTCGCAGATACTGCACATGCATAGCAGGGTCAGCACGATGTCATTCAGCATTCAGAATCTTTGCCGCGCCATTGCGCAGAACTCCAGCTACGACGCCTTCGCCCCGGCGCTCAACGCGCAGCAATGGGAGACGGTGGCCGGATATCTGCAGCCTCTCGACATTTCCGCGGGACAGGTGCTGATCGACCAGGGCACCGTCGACCGCACGCTCTTTTTCATCGAGAGCGGCGCGCTCAGCGTGCACCTGATCGGCGACAAGGGCCAGATGCAGCTGGCGATCCTGAATCCCGGCTCGGTGGTGGGCGAGGGTTCCTTTTTCTCGCGCGCACCGCGTTCGGCCAACGTGGTCGCCACCGGCGCCGCCCGCGTCTGGCGACTGACGGCCATCCGCTTCACCGAGTTGTCGAACCGACAGCCCAACCTGGCCCTGGAACTCACGCTCGGTCTGGGTGCGGTCATCGCCAAGCGAATGGTCAACAAGCCCAAGCGGGTGGCCGTGACCTGAGCTGACGATGACGCAGGCATGCCCGGACTGCCGAACCGACAACCAGGACGGCGCCAAGTTCTGCAAGGGCTGCGGCACGCGGCTGGGTCCGCAAAGTCCGGCGCCGCCGACCGACGCTTCGGGCGCCAGCGAGGATTGGGCCGCGACGCAGCGGATGACGGTGGATTCAGACATGCCTCTGCCCTCTGCGGCGAGTCCGCAGCGGCGGTCCGCGCGAACTGCGGCAGCGCCCGCCCGCAAAGCTGCACCCGTCGCCAGGAAGAAAATGCCGCGAACAGCCGCGTCGCAGCCGTCGAGCCGGAACCCCTTGCGCACGGCCGTGATCATTCTGCTGGTCGTCGCCGGGCTGGTCGTTGCCGCGGGCTGGCTTTTGTCCCCCGGCTCGTCGGGTCAACGCGCGGCGCTTCCCTCGCCTTCAATGCCGCCACCACCGGCGATATCCGATGCCCTGCCCCAGGTACCCGCAGCCCTCGAGTCCGCAGCGCCCCTGGCGCCACGACCCGAGCCCGCGGAACCGGTCGAGCCCGGGTTGTCTTCGTTCCTGGCGACACTGCCCGCGGAGCCACAGGCTTTGCCAACCGCACCCGCATCCGCACCTGCACCTGCACCTGCACCTGCACCGGCACCTGCACCGGCACCGGCACCGGCACCAGCACCAGCACCCGCACTTGCACCGGCACCTGCACCTGCACCTGCACCTGCACCGGCGCCGGCGCCGGCACAGTCACGGGCATCCACACCGGCACCGCTGCCACCGGCCGCATCGATAAAGCCCGGCACGCCGAAGTCCCGAAAGGCGTCGCCGCCAGTGACGCCACCCGCGCCGGTGGTTCAGGCCGCACCGGCCCCCGAACCGCCGGCAGCGCCCCCGGCCGCTCCGCCGACTCCGCAGGCGCAGTGCGCCAGCCTCAATTTCATCGCCCGCGCCCGCTGCCTGACCGTACAGTGCGCCAAGCCCGAATTCAGGGCCCATGCCCAGTGCGAAGCGGTGCATCGCCAGCAGCAGATCGAGGAAGAAAAGCGCAACCCGAGCTTGCCAAGCTGAATACGGAGCCGCGTCCTTAGCCCTTCTGCAGCTTGTCGATGGCCATCGCCAGGGCGCCGGGCTTGCCGGACAGCACCAGAGTGTCGCCATCAGCCAGCACGGTGTCGTCGTCGGCATCGGCCGCCTTGCCGTCGCGCCGGCGCAGACTGGCAACCCGGACGTTCAGCGCCGCCAGCGCCAGACCGGCCAGCGGCTGGCCGATCGCGCGGGCGCCGGCCGTCAGCGTGAAGCTGTTGAGCCGCTCATGGTCGATCTCGTCGGCGTTGTCGTCGTCGGCGCCGTGGAAGTAGCCGCGCAGCAGGTTGTAGCGGGCATCGCGCTGGTCCTGCACGACGCGGATCACGCGCCGCATCGGCACGCCGACCAGCGCCAGCGCGTGGCTGGCCAGCATCAGCGAGCCCTCGATGGCCTCCGGCACCACCTCGGTCGCGCCGGCCGCCTGCAGCTTCTCGAGGTCGCGGTCGTCCTGGGTGCGCACAATCACCGGCACCTGCGGCGCGTGCGCGCGGGCGTTGGCCAGCACCTTGAGCGCGCCGGGCACGTCCTGGTAGGTCACGACCAGGGCGCTGGCGCGCGCCAGCCCGGCCGCCATCAGCGCCTGCAGCCGCGAGGCATCGCCGAAAACCACCGAATCGCCGGCCGCGGCGGCCTGGCGTACACGGTCCGGGTCGAGGTCCAGCGCCAGGTAGGGAATGCCTTCGCGCTCCAGCATCCGTGCCAGGTTCTGGCCGCAGCGCCCGTAGCCGCAGATGATCACGTGGCGCGCCGTGTTGATGGTCTTGCGCGCGATCGAGGTCATCTGCAGCGACTGCTGCAGCCAGTCGCTCGCCACCAGCCTCCGCACGATGCGGTTGCTGTACATGATGATGAAGGGCGTCGACAGCATCGACAGCACCATCGAGGCCAGCACCGGATTGGCCAGCCAGGGCGGCAACAGGTCCTGGCCCTGGGCCAGGGCCAGCAGCACGAAGCCGAATTCGCCGGCCTGCGCCAGGTAGAGACCGGTGCGCAGCGCCACCCCGCTGGTGGCGCCGAGCACGCGCGCCAGAAGCGTCACCAGCAGCAGCTTGAAGGTCAGCGGCAGCACCAGCAGGACGCCGACCAGCGCCCAGTGATCGACCATCACGTGCCAGTCGAGCGACATCCCGATGGTGATGAAGAAGAGCCCGAGCAGCACGTCGTGGAAGGGCCGGATGTCGGTCTCCACCTGGTGCTTGAATTCGGTCTCCGACACCAGCATTCCGGCCACGAAGGCGCCCAGCGCCAGGCTCAGGCCGGCTAGTTCTGTCAGCCAGGCGAGGCCGAGCGTGATCAGCAGCAGGTTGAGCATGAAGAGCTCCTCGCTGCGCCGGCGCGCCACCAGCGTCAGCCACCAGCGCATCACGCGCGGACCGCCGTACAACAGCACGCCGATCAGGAAGCCAGCCTTCAGCAAAGCGACGCTGAGCGCCCTCAGCAAGGTCTCCGGCGGGGCGCCGAGCGCCGGGATCAGCACCAGCAGCGGCACCACCGCGAGATCCTGGAACAGCAGCACGCCCATCACGCGCTTGCCGTGCTCGCTGTCGATCTCGAGGCGTTCCGCCATTAGCTTGACCACGATCGCCGTGCTGCTCATCGTCAGCGCACCCGAGAACACCAGCGCGGCCTGCCAGTCGAGCTTCCAGGCCGCCGGCACCCAGGTCGATATCAGCAAGGCACCGCCGGTGGCCATCGCGATGGTCAGCATCACCTGCAGCAGTCCGARGCCGAAGACATGCCGGCGCATCGCGCGCAGCTTGGGCAGGCTGAACTCGAGCCCGATCACGAACATCAGGAAGACGACGCCGAATTCGCCCAGGTGGCGGATGCCCTCCGAGTTCTGCGCCAGGGCCAGCGCGTGCGGCCCGATCAGGACGCCGGCAGCCAGGTAGCCGAGCATCGGCGGCAGCCGCAGCGACCGGCATAGGACCACGCCGATCACCGCAGCAAGCAGGTACATCAGCGTGAGATCGAGCGAGGACATGTCCGCATGCTAGCAACACGCTTGCCGGCTCCGGCCCTGAATTCGTCCTCTCGCTGGCCAGGGTGTGGCCGATCGATAAAATCCGCCGATGAGCTCCCGCCCTCCCGTGATCCCCCCGATCGATTCCGACGCGCTGCTGGCGCGCGCCCGCACGACCTTCGACATCGAGGCGGCGGCGGTGCTCGGCCTCAAGGACCGCCTGAGTGCGAGCTTTCCCGCTGCGGTGCAGAAGATTCTCGACGTCCGCGGGCGGGTGGTCGTGATGGGCATGGGCAAGAGCGGCCATGTCGGCCGCAAGATCGCGGCCACCCTCGCTTCGACCGGCACGCCCGCGATGTTCGTGCACCCGGCCGAGGCCAGCCACGGCGACCTCGGCATGATCAAGGCGGTCGACCTCGTGCTGGCGATCTCCAACAGCGGTGAGGTCGAGGAACTCACCACCATCCTGCCGGTGGTCAAGCGCCAGGGCGTGCCGCTGATCGCGCTGACCGGCCGCATGGACTCGACGCTCRCTCGCCATGCCGACATCGTGCTCGACAGCGGCGTCGAGAAGGAAGCCTGCCCGCTGAATCTTGCGCCGACCGCCAGCACCACCGCGCAGATGGCGATGGGCGATGCGCTCGCAGTGGCGCTGCTCGATGCCCGCGGCTTCGGCACCGAAGACTTTGCGCGCTCCCACCCCGGTGGCGCGCTGGGGCGCAAGCTCTTGACCCACGTCAGCGATGTGATGCGCTCCGGCGACGACGTGCCGCGCGTCGACCCCGACGCCAGCCTGAGCGAGATCATGCGCGAGATGAGTTCCAAGGGGCTCGGTGCCACCGCCGTGGTCGGCCCCGATGGCCGCGCGATCGGCATCTTCACGGATGGCGACCTGCGCCGCCAGGTCGAGACCGGCGCCGACCTGCGGGCCCTCAAGGCCAGCGACGTCATGCACGCCGGCCCGCGCATGCTGCGCTCCGATGCGCTGGCCGCCGAGGCGGCCGATCTCATGGAACAGCATCGCATCACCAGCGTGCTGGTGGTCGATTCGTCAGGCCTGCTCATCGGCGCGCTCAGCATCAACGACCTGATGCGCGCGAAGGTCATCTGATGGGCATTGAATTCAGGCCGGAGACCCTGCTCGCCGCCCAGGACATCCGCATCGCCTTCTTCGATATCGACGGCGTCCTGACCGATGGCGGCGTCTACTTCACCGAGCACGGCGAGACGCTCAAGCGCTTCAGCATCCTCGACGGCTACGGCCTCAAGCTGCTGCGCATGGCCGGCATCACGCCGGCCGTGATCACCGGCCGCGACTCGAAGCCGCTGCGCGTTCGGCTCGAGGCGCTGGGCATCGCCCACGTGCGCTATGGCACCGAGAACAAGCTGCCGGCCGCCGAGGCGATGCTCGCGCAACTGGGTTTCGACTGGTCGCAGGCGGCCGCGATCGGCGACGACTGGCCCGACCTTCCGGTGTTGTCGCGTGTCGCCTTCGCGGCGGCGCCGGCCAACGCCCATGCCGAGGTGCGCGCGATCGCGCGCCATGTCACTTCGGCCCGCGGCGGCGACGGTGCGGCGCGCGAGTTCTGCGACCTGCTGCTGACCGCCGGCGGGCACTACCGCCGCCTGCTGGACCAGGCGCGGGGCCTGGACGAATGAAGTCCGCCTGGCGCGTCCTGCGCGATGCCTTCGATCGGCTGACGATCTACCTGCCGATCATCCTGACCGCCGTGCTTGCGATGGGCACCTACTGGCTGGTGCGCAACGCCCCTGAAATGCTCGCGCCGCTGCCCAAGGAAGCGCCGACGCACGAGCCCGACTATTTCATGCGCGGCTTCTCGGTGAAGAACTTCCAGCCCAACGGCGACTTGCGCACCGAGGTCTTCGGCAAGGAGGGCCGGCACTATCCGGACACCGACACGCTCGAAGTCGACCAGGTGCGCTGGCGCTCGATCTCGGTCGAGGGATTGGTGACCCACGGTTCCGCCGATCGCGGCGTGTCGAACGGCGACGGCAGCGAGATCCAGCTGTTCGGCAACGCAGTCGTGATCCGCGACGCTGCCAAGTCGAGCAAGGGCGCGCTGCTGCCGCGGCTCGAGTTCCGAGGCGACTTCCTGCATGCCTTCCTCAACAGCGAGCGGGTGAAGTCGGACCAGCCGGTCACGCTGATCCGCGACGGCGACCGGTTCACGGCCGACTCCATGGACTACGACAACCTCAGCGGGGTCGCCAATCTCAAGGGCCGCGTGCGCGGCCTGCTGACGCCGGCAGCACCCGGCCCGAAACGCTGATCGCATGAGCCGCCCGGCCGCTCCGAAGACGAATACCGAGGCGCTGCTGCGCGAAGGCTACCCAGTTAGCCGCCCGAATCCGCTGCTCTTCGTCACCGGGGCTTCGAGCGGCATCGGGCAGGCGCTGGCCGCGCGCTTCTACGACGCCGGCTACGACCTGGCGCTGGTGGCGCGGCGCACGGCCGAGGTCGAGGCCTGGGCAGTCGCCCGCCAACTGGACCCGGCCCGCTGGCGGATCTACGGCGCCGACGTGGCCGTGCTCGACAGCATCGTGGCCGCGGGCGGTGCCTGCATCGAACAACAGGGCCTGCCCGACGTGGTCATTGCCAACGCCGGCATCAGCATTGGCATGGACACCGCCGAACGCGGCGACCTCGATGTGATGGCGCGCATCATCGCCACCAACAACCTCGGCCTGGCGGCGACCTTTCATCCCTTTGTCGCCGCGATGGCGGCGCGCGGCAGCGGACGCCTGGTGGGCATCGGCAGCGTCGCGGCCATTCGCGGCCTGCCCGGCCATGGCGCCTACTGCGCCAGCAAGGCGGGCGTGGTGGCCTACTGCGAGAGCCTGCGCGGGGAACTGCGGGCCAGCGGCGTCAAGGTGGTCACGCTGTGTCCCGGCTATGTCGACACCCCGCTGACGCAAGGCAACCGCTACGGCATGCCCTTCCTGCTGCAGCCGGAGGCCTTCGCCGAGCGCGCCTTCCGCGCGATCCGTGCCGGCACCAGCTACCGCGTCATTCCGTGGCAGATGGGGGTGGTCGCCAAGCTGATGCGGATGCTGCCGAATCCGCTGTTCGATCGAATCTTCCAGGGCCGCGGCCGCAAGCGGCGCCAGGGCGAGTGAGGCCGGCGCGCCCATGAAAAAAGGCTCCCGCAGGAGCCTTCTGGATTGCGATTCGCGTTCGGAGCGATCAATAGCCGCTGTTGCCGCCGCTGCCGCCGCTGCCGCCGCTGCCGCCGCCGTAGCCGCCACGGCCGCCGCCGCCACGGGGACCCGCGCCGTAGGGGCTGCGGAAGCCGCCGTCACCGCCGCCACCGCCGCTGCGGCCACCACCACCGCCGCCGTAGCCGCCACCACCGCCGCTGCGACCACCGCCGCCGCCGCCATAGCCGCCGCCACCACCGCCGTAGCCGCCACCACCGCCGCCGCCA